>CALISK010000313.1 GCA_938041625.1 uncultured Tenacibaculum sp.
ATATTAGTTTCACATACAAGTCATTGTTTGTATGATTTGTTAGAGCGACAAAGAGAAGGAAGTATCGATTGTACTGTTAAAATGATTATAAGTAATCATGATAAGTTACGACCTATAGCCGATATGTTTGGTATTCCATATTATCACTTGCCGGTAACAAAAGAGACAAAGAGAGAACAAGAATTAGAAATAATACAATTGTTAAAAGAACATGATGTAGATTTAGTAGTAATGGCACGTTATATGCAAATTTTATCAGAAGATTTCATTAATCATTATACCAGTCAAATTATAAATATTCATCATTCTTTTTTACCAGCTTTTCAAGGAGCTAATCCATACGGAAGAGCATATGAAAGAGGGGTTAAGTTAATTGGTGCAACTGCTCATTATGCAACATTAGATTTAGATGAAGGGCCAATTATAGAACAAGATGTTGAACGAATAACACATGAAAGTACTCCTAAAACATTAAAGCAGATAGGCGCAGATATAGAGCGATTAGTGTTGGCAAGGGCAGTTAAATGTCATTTACAACATCGAATTATAGTATCTGAAAATAGAGCCATTGTTTTTCCTGAAGCAGGAGAATAGTAGAATAGTAGAAGAGAGAAGTAAAATAAAAAAGAGTAAAAAGCCTTTTATTTTACTATTAAAAAGACAATTTTAACTAACAACTAACAACTAACAAATGAAAATAATTTGTATAGGACGCAATTATGTAAAACATATAGAAGAGTTGGAAAATGAAAAGCCAGAAAGTCCTGTTGTTTTTCTCAAACCAGATTCTGCTATTTTACCTAAAAAAATGCCTTTTTTTATTCCTTCTTTTTCTAATGAAATACATTATGAAGTTGAGGTATTAGTTAAAATTACTAAAGTAGGAAAGCACATTGCATCTAAGTTTGCTCATAAATATTATGATACAATAGGTTTGGGAATAGATTTTACAGCTCGTGATGTACAGGCAAGTTGTAAAGAAAAAGGATTACCATGGGAAAAAGCAAAAGCTTTTGATGGAAGTGCTATTATTGGAGAGTTCTATCCGAAAGAAGAGTTTGATTTAGAAAATTTATCTTTTCAACTAAAAAAGAATGAAATGGTGGTACAAGATGGTAATACAACATCTATGCTTTGGAAGATTGACGAGTTAATTAGTTATGTTTCTCAATATTTTACTTTAAAAAAAGGAGATGTTATTTTTACAGGTACACCAGCAGGAGTTGGCAAAGTTGTTGAAAATGATGTGTTAACTGGAGTAATAGAAGGTAAACAAGCTTTTCAAATTAAGGTAAAGTAAAAATGATTATTCTATTACTTTTTCTACTTATAATCGTTGGTGTTGGTTTTATATTTAATAAACTAGCTGAAAAACACAAGAAAAATAGGGGAGGATATATACTCTTAGGTACATTTACTTTTATTTTAGGGGTTGCTATTTATTTATTAGTTTGTATGGTTCTATGGAAACATTTGTTTAAAATAAATAGATATCTTCATGAGTGTTTATCTTTTATATCAGGAATAATAGTTTCGATGGGAATATATTTCTTTTTAGATAAGAAATGGAAAGATTAAAATATTTAAAAAAAGAAAATTAATTGTTTAAAAAAGAAATAAAATGCTATCACTAATACTATTATATTTTATCGGAAAAAAATATTATTCACTAGCAGAAGAATACGATAAAAACATGTGGGGTTTTGCTATACTGGGAGTTGCTATTTACTTTGTTGGAGCAATTGTTTTGGGAATAATTATCTTATTTTTTTTAGAATTAGGAGGTGTTTATATCATAGGTAATTATAGCGATACAGTTGTAGGTTTAATGATGATGCCATTTGGACTTTTAAGTTGTTACTTATTGTATCTATTTTTAGAAAAAAAATGGGAAAAAGAAAAGCCTAAAAAAGCAGAAAAATTAATAGACGAAATAGGAAGAGATTCAAATTTTTAGTTTTTAATAACTACATAATAAAATGAAAGCAGAAATAATAACTATAGGAGATGAAATTCTTATAGGTCAAATTGTAGATACAAATTCACAATGGATAGGGAAAGAACTAAATAAAATTGGGGTATCTGTATATCAAATCACCTCTATTCAAGATGAAGAACAGCATATTCTAAATGCTTTAAAAGAGGCAGAAAATAGAGTAGATATTGTAATAGTAACAGGTGGGTTAGGTCCTACTAACGACGATATTACAAAAAAAACGTTGACGACTTATTTTAAAGATCCTGAATTAGTTTCTTATCCAGAGGTTACCGAGCATATAAAAAAGCTTTTTGAGCAATTTAGTGTGCCTTATAATCATGAGGCGCAAAAAGGACAGGCAATGTTACCTTCAAAAGCAACACTACTTCCCAATCAATTAGGAACTGCTCCTGGAATGTGGTTTTTTGAAAACAATACTGTTTTTGTTTCAATGCCAGGAGTTCCTTATGAAATGAAAGGATTGATGACTTGTGAGGTATTACCAAAAATTAAAAAAGAATTTGAACTCCCTTTTATCATTCATAAAACAGTGCATACTTATGGCCAAGGAGAAAGTATGGTGGCTTCTAGAATAGAAGATTGGGAAAATAATTTACCAACCTTTATTAAGTTGGCTTACCTTCCTTCTTTTGGTAAAGTACGGTTACGACTTTCAGCAAAAGGAACAAATGAAGAACTTCTTAAAGATACATTAGCAATAGAATTAGAGAAGTTAAAGAAATTAATTTCAGATATTATTTTAGGCTATGATGATGAAAGCATAGATAAACAAGTGGCTAAAGTTTTACAAGCAAAAAAAGAAACATTAGCTGTTGCAGAAAGTTTAACAGGAGGTAAATTAGGAGCTACCTTAGTTTCTAATGCAGGAGCTTCTTCTTATTTTAAAGGAGGATTTATAGTATATTCTTCTGAGTTGAAGCAAGAGTTGTTAAACGTGCCGAAATCAATTATAGAAAAATATTCTGTTGTTAGTGAGGAAGTTGTGCGTATTATGGCTTTTAATACACGTGAAAAATTAAAAACAGATTATTCAATAGCAGTAACAGGAAATGCAGGGCCTACAACAGATGATACAGAAAAAAATGTAGGAGTCGTTTATATAGGTATTGCTTCAAAAGAAAATATTGAAGTTCACGAATTTAATTTTGGGTCGCCAAGAGAAAAAGTAATGAATAGAACCATAAATAAAGCGTTAGAGTTATTGTTGAAAAAGATTATATAAAATTAACATTAATATATTTTGTTTTATATAGTTAAAAATTCGTATATTTGCACCTCGTTTAGAAATAAAACTAAAAACTGTCAAGAAGATGTCTAGAGTTTGTGAATTAACAGGAAAAAAAGCGATGGTAGGTAATAACGTATCTCACGCTTTAAACAGAACAAAAAGAAAATTCAACGCTAATTTAATGACTAAGCGTTTTTATATACCAGAAGAAGATAAATGGGTAACTCTTAAAGTATCTGCTTCTGCATTAAAAAATATTAACAAGAAAGGAATCTCTGCTGTTATTAAAGAAGCAAGAGCAAAAGGTTTCTTAACTAAATAATTCCTTACCAGATAAAATTTTACACAGATGGCAAAAAGAGGAAACAGAGTTCAAGTAATTTTAGAATGTACTGAGCACAAAGCATCAGGACAAGCAGGAACTTCTCGTTACATTACGACAAAGAATAAAAAGAATACTCCAGATAGAATGGAATTGAAGAAATTCAATCCAATCTTAAAGAAGATGACAGTTCACAAAGAAATTAAATAAGTAGGACATGGCAAAGAAATCAGTAGCAACGTTACAAACAGGTTCAAAAAGATTAACCAAAGCTATCAAAATGGTGAAATCTCCAAAGAGTGGAGCTTATACATTTGTTGAAGCAATTATGGATCCTACACAAGTAAAAGACTTTTTAGCAAAAAAGTAATTCTTGTATACAGTTTAAAGAAAAGCTACTTTCATGTTTGAAAGTAGCTTTTTTTGTTTTTAAAAACGGTATTTTTGACCACAGAAAATTGAATGAAATTAGATTAAATGACAATTTGACTGTAATTTAAATCTGGTACAATTTTTAACGCTTAACCAAATGAATATAACAGTTAACTATGAGTTTTTTAAAAAAAATATTTTCGAAAGAAAAGAAAGAGACACTCGATAAAGGCTTAGAAAAATCTAAACAAAGCTTTTTTTCTAAATTATCTAAAGCTGTAGCAGGTAAATCTAAAGTTGATGATGATGTTTTAGATAATTTAGAAGAAGTATTAGTTTCTTCTGATGTTGGTGTAGATACCACATTAAAAATTATAGATAGAATAGAAGCTAGAGTAGCAAAAGATAAGTATTTAGGTACAGAAGAGTTAAATCAAATACTTAGAGATGAAATAGCAAGTTTACTTTCTGAGACTAATTTAGGAAATGAAACAGAGTTTACAATACCTAAAGATAAGAAACCTTATGTTTTAATGGTAGTTGGTGTAAATGGTGTTGGTAAAACAACAACCATAGGAAAACTAGCTTCTCAGTTTAAAAAGCGAGGCTTAAAAGTTGTTTTAGGAGCAGCAGATACGTTTAGAGCTGCAGCTATAGATCAATTACAAGTATGGGCAGATAGAGTAGAAGTTCCTATTATAAAACAAGAAATGGGATCTGATCCTGCTTCTGTAGCTTTTGATACTTTACAATCTGGTGTAAACCAAGGAGCAGATGTTATTATAATAGATACAGCAGGACGTTTACATAACAAAGTTAATTTAATGAATGAGTTAACTAAAATTAAACGTGTTATGCAAAAAGTGATTGATGATGCTCCTCATGAAGTTTTATTAGTTTTAGATGGATATACAGGTCAGAATGCATTTGAACAAGCGAAACATTTTACAAAAGCGACAGAAGTAACTTCTTTAGCAGTAACAAAATTAGATGGTACTGCAAAAGGTGGTGTTGTAATTGGTATTTCAGATCAATTTCAAATTCCTGTAAAATATATTGGAGTAGGTGAAGGTATTGATGATTTACAAGTGTTTAATAAACATGAATTTGTAGATAGTTTCTTTAAATAGAAATTTACTAATAATTAAAATATAGTAACTCCTTTCAGTTTTGAAAGGAGTTTTTTTATTAATAATTATTCGCTTTCCATTTTTTAAGGAATCCATTAAAGACATATCCAGTTTTCCATTTATTAGAAGAGAAGTTTTCTACTTTAACCCAGTGTCCTTTTATTAGATTACCATCATCCATCAACTCTAAAGTTTCGTTGGTTTTTTCTTGAACAATAACTTGAGATTTAAAAGGAAGGCTATCTATTTTATTTCCTTTAAGGTCTGGTTTGTCACGAACAATTAAACCTTTTTTAGCACTAACAGAATAACTATTACTAGCTAATTCTATTTTATCAATTATTTTATAACCATTCCAAAGTAATTTTTTATATCTATTAATTGCATTGAGTTCTATACCAGATTCTACATAATTATATGTTTTTTCAATAGCATAAATTGTGTTTTTTTTACCAAAAGTATAATTGTATTCTGGCTCACCACTTTCTACTGCACTATAGGTAATATTTGGTAGTTGAATATAATTTCCATTATTAGTTTCTAGTATGTACATATTGGTAATTGAGCAACCACAAATACATTCTGCTATATTTATAGAAATAATTCTTTTTATATTATCTAAATTATGGTTGGTTATTTCCATTATTTCAGCATCATTATCATAGGATTCAGCATCAACCTTTATTTCTATAATAGTTGTTCCATCTTTATGTTTTAGAAAAATAGTTCTTTCAGTATTAGAAAAATCAATGTTACCCTTATTTATTTCTGTTACATAAAAATGATTAGACTTAACGATTTTTTCTTCACTAAATGTATTGTTATCTTTTATGATAGGGATACTCTTTTTTTTCGACTTTTGTACTTCGGAAACCTTAAGAATAGTTTTAGTATTTGATTTTCCTGTTTCTTTATCCTTTTTACAAGCTATTGATATTATAAGGAAAAAGATTACGATTAAATTTCTTTCATTCATAGCTAAATAATTAATGTTTTCAAATGTAGTATATTTAGTTGTTTAAAACCTTAAAGATCTTGAAATTAGAGTTAGTCATGAAAATATATAGATTAGTATTTATTCTTCTTTTTATAATAGGATGTAATACCAAAGAGAAAATAGAGGTAAAGCATTTTAAAAAATACGATGAAACTTCTGAGATAAAGGAACAAGAAGAGCATAAAAATACAAGAATGCAATTTAAAAGTATGCAATCTAAGTTTTTAGATATGAATGCTGTCTTTAAACCTTTTCAAAAAGAGTTATCCAAATTTTCTAAAGAAAAATATAATGCCCTTAAGCCATTAATTTTAGAACAGACAATTCCTTCAATTCAACAAAAAATTAAAGAAGGGAAATTAAGTTACGAGAAACTTACTGTATTTTATTTGTATAGAATTAGAAAATTTGAAAGTGATAATACTAAATATTTAAATGCGATTATTAGCTTAAATTCAGAAGTAATAAATGAGGCTAAAAAGAAAGATGAAGAATTGAAAAATAAAAAAATACCAAACGAATCAGTATTTGGAATGCCTATTTTATTGAAAGATAATATAAACACGAATAATTTACCAACCACAGCAGGAGCAGTAGCTTTAAAAGAAAATAAAACAGATAATGCTTTTATAGTAGATAAGCTAAAAGAAAATGGAGCATTAATTTTAGGAAAGGTAAATTTGAGTGAATGGGCTTATTATTTTTGTTCAGGTTGTCCATTGGGGTATAGTGCAATTGGAGGGCAAACGTTGAATCCGTATGGAAGAAAAATATTTGAAACCGGAGGTTCTAGTGCAGGAAGTGGTGTTGCTACTGCGACAAATTACGCAGTTGCTACTATAGGAACCGAAACTGCAGGGTCAATAACTTCTCCATCTAGTCAAAATTCTGTAGTGGGGTTAAAACCTACTATTGGTTTATTAAGTAGATCAGGAATTGTACCTATTTCAAGTACTTTAGATACACCAGGACCAATGACAAAAAACGTAATTGATAACTTTATTTTATTTAAGGCAATGTTAGGTTTAGATAAAGAAGATGAAAAATCTACTGTATTTTCAAATATTGAAGAGCAACTTACGGCATCTAGTTTTAAAGGAAGACGATTTGGTGTATTTAAAGGGTTACTAAATGATTCAATTTATAAAAAAATAATTCATTTGTTTCAAGATTTAGGTGAAGTAGTTGAATTAAGTCCAAAAGAAGAAAGCTTAGAAGGTTTTCTTACTTTATTAAATGTTGATATGAAATATGATTTACCAAATTATTTAAAAGGAAAAAAAGTAACCGTTAAAAATGTTGAAGAAGTAATAATTTTCAATAAAAAAGATTCTTTAAAAAGAGCAGCTTATGGACAACAATTATTTGAAGGAATAGTAAACGATTCTACAACTATTGAAGAATTAAAAAGAATAAAAGAAAGTTTAAAACTATCAGCAGTAACTTATTTTAAAGCATTTGAAGAAGAAAACTTAGATGTAATTTTATCTATAAACAATTATCATTCGGCATATTCAGCAGTTGCAGAATATCCTAATTTAACAATTCCTATGGGATATAAAGAAAATGGAGAACCAGTAAATTTAACATTTATTGGAAGACCAAAATCTGAATTTGATTTACTCTCTTTAGGTTTAACGTATGAAAAATTAACAAAAGTTAGAAAATTACCTAAAGGATATGAGTAAATTTGATGAAATAGAAGTATTTTTGCACACTGATTTCTAATTATATATGCG
>CALISK010000314.1 GCA_938041625.1 uncultured Tenacibaculum sp.
AAAATCCCGCTTTAGAATCTTCTTCAGCGGGATTTTTATTTTTATATTTGAAATCTATATTTAAACAAACAATTAAATAAATGAAACTTTTAGAAAATAAAACTGCAATTATTACTGGTGCTACAAGAGGTATTGGTAGAGGAATAGCAATAGAATTTGCTAAGCAAGGTGCAAATGTAGCTTTTACTTATAGTTCTTCTGTAGATGCAGCAAATGCTCTTGAAGAAGAATTAACAAGCTTAGGTATAAAAGCAAAAGGATATCAATCAAATGCTGCCGAGTTTGATGCAGCCCAAGAATTAGCTAAAAATGTTTTAGAGGAGTTTAAAACTATTGATATTTTAGTAAATAATGCAGGTATTACAAAAGATAATTTACTAATGCGTATTTCAGAAGATGATTTCGATAAAGTAATAGAGGTTAATTTAAAATCAGTTTTTAACTTAACAAAAGCAGTAATTCGTCCAATGATGAAACAACGCAAAGGTTCTATTATTAACATGAGTTCTGTAGTAGGTTTAAAAGGAAACGCAGGTCAGGCTAATTATGCAGCATCTAAAGCAGGTATTTTAGGTTTTTCTAAATCAGTTGCATTAGAATTAGGTTCACGTAACATTAGAAGTAATGTAGTTGCTCCTGGTTTTATTGAAACAGAAATGACCGCTAAATTAGATGAAAAAGTTGTTGAAGGATGGAGAAATGAAATTCCTTTAAAAAGAGGAGGAACAGCTGAAGATGTAGCGAATGCATGTGTATTTTTAGCTTCAGATATGAGTGCTTATGTTACCGGGCAAACTTTATCTGTTGATGGAGGTATGCTTACTTAAAAAGTATTTAAAATATAATTTTTATGAAAAGAGAGCTATTTTATTAGCTCTCTTTTTTGTTTTACAATAAATAAAAGAAATTAAGGGTAGGGTTTTTTGATAGTTAATTGTATTAATAATAGAACTCATGATTACCCGTTATATAATAAGTACGTTTTATTATAAAATGTTAATTATGAGTTTTATGTGATTCTTTTAAGAATAGGTTATGAATCACATTATAGGTTTAATATTATTAAAATATTTATAAAGATGAAAAAAACGAATAAAGTTTTTACTTATGCTAAATTTTTAATCATAACATTTTTTACAATTTTAAGTTTATTTTTTTTAATGGTTAATTATTTTAAAGATCTACCAATTATTTAAAATTGAAGAAGTTATTTTAAAAGGCATCTTAGCTATGAAAAAGAAGGGATTTTAAAATAACATTCATATAAACTCTTATTTACTCTTTAATTTGACATTACAATTGAAACTTTTTTGTTTTAAGATATAATTAAATCATTTTTTCTTTTAGTAATTTATATTTAGTTCTTCCAACAGGCAAAATCTCTTTATTTTTTAATTCAACTGAATATTTACTACCAGTTTGAACAATAATTTCTTTTATTTCATTAATTTTTACTAGATAAGATTTATGAATTCGTTGAAAAGTTTTAGGAAGTAATTGAGATAATTTTTCTAAAGATTTATCATGTAATTCTTTTTTACCATTATTTAAATAAATCTCAGTATATACACCAGCACCTTTTATATACAGTACATTATTAATATTAATTAATTGTATACCAGTACGTTTTTTTACAGCTAAAAATTGAAGATTTTCTGTAGTAACTTCTTCTTTTTTAATGATTCTATCAAAAGCTTGTTGTAACCTGTTTTTATTAAAAGGTTTAGGAACAAAATCTAAAACACCATATTCAAAAGCGATTAAAGCTTCATGTTTATTAGCAGAAATAATGATTGTATGAAAAGATTCTGAAACACTTTTTTGTAATATATCAAACCCATTTTCACCATTTAAATTTAGATCTAACAATACTAAATCAAGCTCATTATTCTGTATATATTCAATACCTTCTTGTAAAGAACTTACACATATAATATTTTTTAAAGTATTTAAAAAGAATTCTTTAGTCATTCTTTCAATCCTTTTTGCTATTCTATTTTCGTCTTCAATAATTAAAATATTCATCTTTTATTTTTCAATAGTAATTATATTTTCCCATCCATGGCTTTTAGCTTCAGATGTAAATTTCCATTTACTTCCGTAACTTTCATTTAATCGTGCCTTAATATACTTAAAACCAGTTCCACCTTTTCTTTCTTTTTTGGTATTTCTAACTTTTCCGTAGGTTAAAAAAGTGTACTGTAATTTCTTTAAATCCTCTTTAATAATTAATTTAAATTTCATGCTATTATTTTCTATAGGAGCACAATGTGTTATGCCATTTTCTAGTAAAGTATGAATGATTGCTGGTGGAATTTTTTGATCTTCATTTTTTATATTTCCTTCAGTTTCCCATTGATAATCAATTTCTTTTCTGTACTTCATAATGTTTAAATGACTTTTACAAAGTTCAATTTCTTGAGAAATAGGGATTAATTTTTGATCTTCAACCTGATTTAATAAATCAAACTCAAGCGCCAAAGCTTCAATAAATTCTACTCCTTTTTCTGGAGCCTCTTCAACCCAATCAATTAAAGAAGTTAAGGTATTCATTAGAAAATGAGGTTGAATATTTTTCTTTAAAAGTTCATAACGTAATCGAGTAGATTCGGCAATAGAATGTTCAAATGCAAGTCGTTGCTCTTTTAACTTAACTGATAACAAGTAAAACATACAAAGGGTAATAATACTAAAACTAACAAATAAGCTAATATCATAAATAAAAATTTTATAAATAATGAAACTAAGTAATAGCCCAATTAAAACTATAATAGCAGCTTTTTGTTTCTTGTATATTGCATAGCTGATTATTAAAGTTGAAGAGAACCACATCATCTGAGATAGAGCTAACGCAGTTTGATCATATGAATCAGATATAAATAAATAAATACAAGTTAAAATAAAAAAATAGCTATAAGTAAACCATTTTATGTTTTTTAAAGAAAATTGAATAGCAAAATAATATGGTACTATAAAAGAAATAAGAAAAGTTAATAACCCAATTATTTTTAAACGAAAGATAAAATTAGCATAATGAATAGACGTATAAAACTTTATGTATTCAATAATTATTAAAAGGAAAAATAAAAAACTAGATAAGCTAAAAAGAAATGTTCCGAATTGTTTTCGATCATTAATAAATAATAATAGATAATAAAGACTGGTTAAAAGAAAAGCACCAGCTAGAATATTTATATAAATTGTATCTTTAAGTTTATCTGTAGCTAAGAAATCATAATTTAAAATATAGGAATAAATTCCTCTTTTATCTTCTTTTTCATATAATTGAGACATGCGTAAAGCTAACAAATGT
>CALISK010000315.1 GCA_938041625.1 uncultured Tenacibaculum sp.
TCCTAGTGGTAAATTAAAAAACAGAATGTCTTTTAAAGGATATAGAAGCGGACACATGATGTATTTACGAAAGGTTGATTTAGAAAAAGCGAATGAAGATTTACGTCAATTCATTTTAAAAAGCTCTAAAAATATTGGAGCCGCAAAGTACAATTAATTTGATTTTTCTTAAAACACATACTTAATAGATACTTTTTATTATGATAAACACCTTTAACGAATTAATAGCCTATTTGAGAAACCCTGTTTTAGAAAACGATGCAAATACAGATACGCCATATCGTTTCCGAAAATTCTTTCATCTTTTAATCATTTCAATAATAACTGGCCTTCTACTAACGCCTTTATTTGGTTTAGTTGAATTTTCAGGTTTGGTTAATATGGAGGAACATAAAGTAACTGAATTAATGAAGCAATTTACTAAAGGGACTATCTTTTTAATTGCAGTTGTTATTATGCCTACTTTGGAAGAATTAGTTTTTAGAGCACCTCTTACTCTATTCAATAATAAAAAAACATTTAGAGTTGCTTTTTATGTGTTTGCTATTATTTTTGGGTTGGTGCATTTATCTAATTTTAAAATTACCGCTAACATTCTTTTATTGGCTCCTATATTAGTTGCTCCACAAATAATTTTAGGAGGGTATCTCGGTTTTATTAGGGTAAAGTTTGGTTTACTTTGGAGTATTCTTTTACATGCTACCTATAATGCTTTCTTTATTTTACTTAGTTTTGCTGGTGATACTTTGTAATTCGCAATTAAAAATTGTAAAATAGATATGACTAAAAAAGAACTGAAAGATTTTTTAGATGAAAAAGCCGTTATTTATGAACGTGCAGATTTTATAGAAAGCGACCCTATTCAAATTCCACATCGTTTTTCAATGAAAGAAGATATCGAAATTGCTGCTTTTCTTTCCTCTATTATTGCTTGGGGAAAGCGTGAAATGATTATAAAAAATGCGAATAGAATGATGGAGTTAATGGGCAATTCTCCATTCGATTTTATCATGAGTCACTCTGAAGATGATTTAGCTGATTTTGAAGGTTTTGTACATCGAACTTTTAATGCTGAAGATTTTAAATTCTTTATTAGATCTTTAAAAAATATTTATAGTAATCATAACGGTTTAGAAGCTGTTTTAAAACCTAAACCTGAAAATAACAATTACCAATTAGCTATTCATGATTTTAAGCAAATTTTCTTTGAAATAGGACATTTACCAAGAACCAAAAAACACATTTCCGACCCTGTAAAAGGTTCTGCTGCAAAACGTATTAATATGTTTTTACGTTGGATGGTTAGAGATGCTAAAAAAGGTGTTGATTTTGTTCTTTGGAAATCACATAATACCGGTAACTTACATTGTCCTTTAGATGTTCATACTGGTAATGTTGCCAGAAAATTAAAAATACTTACTAGAAAACAAAACGACTGGAAAGCTATTACAGAATTAGATGTAACACTAAGGAAATTTGATAAAAATGATCCTGTTAAATATGACTTTGCTTTATTTGGTTTAGGTGTTTTTGAAAAGTTTTAATACATTTATAAAAAAACAATCGAGGTATGAAAAATTATAAAGCAATAGATAGCATGAAGAGTTTAGATATTTTTATAAATTCTTTAAATGATGTAGACTATACAGTTTTAAAAAAAGAACTAAAGTCCTCTAAAGAAAATACGATTAATCTCTTAAGCTTAGATATTCATCTTCAAAGTTTTAATTCTATTTTACAAAATGCTTCCATAAAAAAAGATTTATCTAATTTAAGTTTATTTGCAAAAAAATTAAAATGGAAAAATAACCTTGATAATATTTTAAATAAAAATCCTTTTGAAGCTATTATATTAACAGATATAAATAGAACTATACTATGGGTAAATGATGGATTTTCAACTATGACTGGGTTTTCTAAGAAAGAAGCAATTAACAATAAACCAAGTTTTTTACAAGGTAGAACTACTTCTTCTGAAACTAAAGAACGTATTCGAAAAAAGCTACAATTAAATCAAAATTTTAAAGAAGTTATTATAAACCATAGAAAAGATAATACTACTTACAAATGTGAATTGCATATTTTTCCTTTATTAAGTGCTACTACTACACATTTTTTAGCTTTAGAAAGAAGAATTGCTTAACATTAAACGTAGTATATAAAAAAGACAGGTGAAATTTAACCTGCCTTTTTTCCGTAATATTTATTAGCTAATTTACTGTAAACTAACTCTTTTTTCTTTGATTTAAAGGAATTGGTTTTTCTTGTTTAACTACAGGTTTACCTTGTAAATCAAAATCTCCTGCGTCAAAAATTTCAATATCTATAAACTCACCTAACTTAATATAATGCTCTGTAGCATTAACCACTACATCATTATCTACATCTGGCGAATCAAACTCAGTTCTTCCGTAATAAAATTCTCCATCTTTTCTATCAAACAAACAACGAAATGTCTTTCCTATTTTTTCTTGATTCAATTCCCAAGAAATCTGACCTTGAACCTCCATGATTTCATTAACACGACGAAACTTTACATCTTCTGGTACATTGTCTTCTAAAACATAGGCTCCTGTATTTTCTTCATGTGAATATTGAAAAGCTCCTAATCGTTCAAAACGCATTTCTTCTACCCAATCTTTTAACTCTTGAAAATGTTCTTCTGTTTCTCCAGGATATCCTACAATTAATGTAGTTCTAATTGCCATATTAGGAACGTATTCTCTGAACTTATGAATCAAATTAGTGGTTTTCTCATGTGTTGTACCACGTTTCATCGATTTTAAAATCTCGGTATTAATATGCTGTAAAGGAATGTCTAAATAATTACAAACCTTAGGTTCTTCTCTCATCACATCTAATACATCCATAGGAAAACCAGTAGGAAATGCATAATGCAAACGAATCCACTCTATACCATCTATTTTCACCAAAGCTTTTAATAAATCTGCCAATGCACGTTTTTTATAGATATCTAACCCATAATAAGTTAAATCTTGTGCTATTAGCATGATTTCCTTTATCCCGTTTTCAGCTAACTTTGTTGCTTCTGTAACTAGATTTTCAATAGGTGTAGATTTATGCTTACCTCTCATTAACGGAATTGCACAAAATGAACACGGACGATCACAACCTTCAGCAATTTTTAAATACGCATAATGCTTAGGCGTTGTAGTTAAACGTTCTCCTATTAATTCATGCTTATAATCTGCCTCTAATACTTTTAATAAATTAGGTAAGTCATGCGTACCAAAATATTGATCTACATTTGTAATCTCTCTTTCTAAATCTGGCTTATAACGTTCACTTAAACAACCTGTAACAAATACCTTATCTACTTCTCCTGCTTCTTTTCTTTGTGCATAATGAAGAATCGTATCTACACTTTCTTCCTTTGCCTTTCCTATAAATCCACAAGTATTGATAACAACAATATTTCCATCATCATTTTCATCTTCATGTACAACGTTTTTACCATTCGCTTTTAACTGCCCCATTAATACTTCACTGTCGTAAATATTTTTAGAACATCCTAAGGTTACTACGTTAATCTTGTTTTGCTTTGTTGTTTTTGTACGCATATATAATTAGAAATCAGTGTGCAAAAATACTTCTATTTCATCAAATTTACTCATATCCTTTAGGTAATTTTCTAACTTTTGTTAATTTTTCATACGTTAAACCTAAAGAGAGTAAATCAAATTCAGATTTTGGTCT
>CALISK010000316.1 GCA_938041625.1 uncultured Tenacibaculum sp.
TATGATTTAAAAAATAGATAATAAATGTATCTTAGTCAGCAATTAAAATCAACTAAAAATTTATTTAATGAAAACATATTTATACGCTTTATTTATAGTCCTTTTTATTTCTTGTATTGATAGTAATGATGAAATTACTAATAATAACGATATTGATTATACAGTACAAAACGAGGAAGATATTCTTAAATATATAAATGAAAACAATTTAGATGCTAAAAAAAGTGATACAGGATTGTATTACGTAATAGAAAATGAAGGAACAGGAAATAGACCAACTGTAAATTCAAGTGTTAAAATATCTTTTAAAGGATACTTTTTAGATAAAAACATATTTCAAGATAATACTACAGATGAGATTGATTTAAAGTACGTAATAGAAGGTTGGAAAGAAGGAATTCCTTATTTTAAAGAGGGAGGTAACGGAGTGTTGTTAATACCATCAAAGCTAGCATATGGGGATACAGGTAATATTGTTTCAAATATTCCAGGAGGATCAGTGTTAGTCTTTGATATAAAATTATTAGAAATAAAATAATTTTAAAACAAGATGAATAAAGTTGTTTTAATAACAGGTGCAAGTAGAGGAATTGGCTATGCTTTAGCAAAGAAAATGTTAAGTAAAGGTTTTTATGTAATAGGGGCTTCTAGAAATGGAAAAATTGAAGGTTTTGAAAATGATAATTTTTATTCTTTAAAATTAGATTTATCTAATACTTCAAGTATTAAAAAGGCACATGATGAAATAACAGTGAAGTTTAATCATATTGATATTTTAATAAATAATGCTGGAATTGGGCCTGATTTAGATACTCTACGTCCCGATTTGAAGTCTTTTAGAGAAACGTTTGAAGTTAATGTAACAGGAACAGTGTTTTTTACAGAACCTTTAATCGATCTCATAAGTGAAAACGGAAAAATAATAAACATTTCCTCAAAAATGGGGGCTTTAGACATTTGTGAAAGAACCGATTCTGTTGCCTATTGCATGTCTAAAAGTGCACTTAATATGTTTACAAAAATACTAGCAAACAGGTTAAAAAATAAAATAAAAGTAGCATCTATTCATCCGGGTTGGGTAAAAACAACAATAGCAAAAGATAATATTGTTAATGGACGAATAACAACAGAAGAGTCAGCAGAAATAATTTTCAATTTTGTGAATACAAATTTTACAAGTGGTGCGTTTTGGGATGTTGAAGCTCAAGTTAATCTGCCTTGGTAAGAGTAAGGATTCTAATTAAAAACGACTTTTCTATTAAATCTAAATTTTTATGAAACATCTTATTCTTTCTTTAGTTACTTTTTTGGTATTAATTCCTACATCAACGAATGCGCAAAAAGAAGAAAAAGAAGCTTTAAGTAAATTGTCGTTTATGACAGGAGATTGGAAAGGAACTTCAATTTCATATAGTGAAAATGGAAAAAAACAAGTAGAGGTTACAGAAAAAGTTCGTTATATAATGGATGGTAATTTGTTAGTTTTAGATGTAAAATCTTCTTGGATAGCATTACATACGATTGTAAGTTACAATAGTAAAGAAAAAAAATATTACTATTATCCGTTTTCAAAAAAAGGAAATAAAAAAGGAAATAAAGGGACCTATGAAAATGGAAATTTTATAGTTTATTTTAATGAAAGTAGAAGATTGACATTTACCAAAACTAACAAAGGAGAATTTCATGAATACGGAGAACAATTGAAAGAAGGCAAGTGGGAAAAGTATTTTGAAGACACTTTAAAACCTGTAATGTCAAAATAAAAAAGATATAATTTTGCATCTTTTTAAGTTTTTAAAAGTCTATTAAATGAATTTTAAATAGAGTTATTATGAAACATAAAAATGAATGCAGTTGTAATTGTGAAGGATGTAAGGCAGGAAGTTGTGCAAATTGTACTTGTGAAAGCTGTACTTGTAGTAATTGCAATTGTTAATATTAAAATCATTCATAAGCTAAAATATCTAGTTTATGAATGACTTTTTTTATACATTTATATTGTTATGACAACACAAGAAGTATGGAGTACATATCAAAAAGATTTAAAGCAGTTTATTCTAAGTAAAGTAAAAGAAGAAACAGTTGCAGATGATATTTTGCAGGATGTTTTTATAAGAATACATACTAAGTTAGATAGTTTAAAAGAGGAAGCTAAATTAAAGTCATGGATATTTACAATTGCTAGAAATGTAGTTATGGACTACTTTAAAAGTAAAAAAAAGAAAGTTCTTATCTCAGAATTTAATATTGGTGTTGAGGTTTTCGAAGACTATTCACACAGTGAAAAAGATTGTTTAGGAGGCATTATAAAAAATTTACCAAAAAAATATAGAACACCATTATTTTTATCAGATATTAAAGGAATGAAACAGCTAGAAATAGCAAATCAATTAAATTTACCCTTATCTACTATAAAATCACAGATACAAAGAGCGAGAAAAATGATTACACAAGGATTTATGGATTGTTGTGGTTATAAGTTAAATGAAAAAGGGAAATTGGTAGGTGAATTAAAAGAAAAAAAAGACTGTAAAGTTTGTAACTAATACGCTAGAAATTATCGATACTATAAATATAGACACAAGTACAATAATAGAATTATTTAAAGGAGTTGATCTATCTAAATCAGAAATGCTTTTTATAGCTGAAAAGTTAACTATAGTACACGTGAAAAAGAATGAAATTTTAGTAAAGCAAGAAGAAGAAATAGAACATCAATACTATTTGTTAAATGGGTGTTTAAGAACTTATCATACAGACGAATTAGGAAAAGAATACACAATTCAATTTGCAATTAAAGATTGGTGGATAAGCGATTATATAGGTTATTTTGGGAAAAAGAAAGCAGTTTTTAATATTGAGTGTATTAAAGATGCTACTTTATATAAAATAAAACGAAATGATCTACAGTTAATTTATGATGAAATACCTAAAATAGAACGTTTTTTTAGAAAAAAAATAGAGAAGGCATTTGTAAGACAAGAGATAAGAATACTAGCGAATCTTACAGATACAGCAAAAGAAAGGTATTTAAGTTTCTTAAAAATGTACCCAGATATAGAAAAACATCTTAAAAACTACCATATAGCATCTTATTTAGGAATTACTACAGAGAGTTTAAGTAGAATAAGAAAAGAAATTATTAAGAATTAGTTTTCTTACCATACATCATTTTTTATGAAAATAAAGAGCAGTAATTTTGTTGTAAAACAATAAAGCCTCATAATTATGAAAAAAGTACTATTTGTATTAACCAGTCACGATAAATTAGGAAGCACTGATAAAAAAACAGGTTTTTGGGTAGAAGAACTTGCTTCACCTTATTACTATTTAGCAGATAATAATGTAGCAATTACATTAGCTTCACCTAAAGGAGGGCAGCCTCCTATTGATCCTAGTAGTGAATTGCCAGATTTTCAAACACCAGCTACAGATCGATTTAATAAAGATAATGAACTTCAAGAAAAATTAGCAAATACACTTGTTTTAGAAAATGTTAAAGAGGCAGATTATGATGCTGTCTTTTATCCAGGAGGTCATGGACCTTTATGGGATTTAGCAGAAGATAAAAACTCTACTCGTTTAATAGAAGAGTTTTATACGAATAATAAACCAGTAGCAGCAGTTTGTCATGCACCAGCAGTATTTAAAAATACAAAAGTAGCAGGGAAATCTCTTGTAGAAGGAAAGAATGTAACAGGTTTTAGTAATACTGAGGAAGATGCAGTGCAACTTACAAGTATTGTTCCTTTTTTAGTGGAGGATATGTTACAAGAAAACGGAGGAAGTTATACAAAAGTAGCAGATTGGCATCCTTATGCTGTTGAAGATGGTAATTTAATTACAGGCCAAAACCCAGCGTCATCTGAATTGGTTGCTGAACATTTATTAAAGCAGTTATAAGCATACAAAACTAAATATATTAATTCTATACATTTTAAAAGTAGAATTAAATTCATCCGATTAAGAAATTTATTTCTTAATCGGATGTTTGGTTTATATTAGTAAAGCTTTAATGATATATAAATAATGAAACCTTTAGAATCATTTTATTTTGAAAAAGAAGAACCTGTAAAAAGTTGTTTAATTGCTCTTAAAGATATTATTCAAAACTATCATTTAGATTTTGAACATAAATGGTATTACAGACTTCCTTGTTTTTTATATAAAAAACAAATATTTTGCTATTTATGGGTTGAAAAGAAAACACAAACTCCATACATCGCTGTAGGAAAAGGAGTTCAAATTAATCATCCAGATTTAATTAAAGGAGATCGAACTTTTACCTCATTATTTATGGTGAATCCTAATGAAGATATTTTGATAGATAAAATTCATGCTATTTTTAATGAAGTTATGAAACTTTATTAAGCTTTTTTTGTTTTTTTAGTTAACTTAGAGGCCTAATTACCATTCTACTACAATATTTTAAAACTAAATTCTTAAATTTAGGAATCTAACAATTAATCAAAAATAACAAAAAATGAAAAAATTAGTAGCAGAATTTATTGGAACCCTATGGTTGGTATTAGGAGGTTGTGGAAGTGCAGTTTTAGCAGCAGCGTATCCTGATTTAGGAATAGGGTTTGTAGGAGTGTCATTAGCTTTTGGTTTAACAGTAGTAACGATGGCGTATGCAATAGGACATATTTCTGGTTGCCATTTAAACCCAGCAGTATCTATAGGTCTATGGATGGGAGGTCGTTTTGACGCAAAAGAACTTCCTTCTTATATTATAGCCCAAGTTTTAGGAGGAATTGCAGGAGCAGGTATTTTATATTTAATAGCTAGTGGTAAGTCAGGATTTGAAGTTGGTGATTTTGCTGCAAATGGTTATGGAAAACATTCACAAGGAGGATATGATATGTTTTCGGCTTTAGTTACAGAAATAGTAATGACTTTTATGTTCTTAATCATTATTTTAGGAGCTACACATTCAAAAGCACCTGCTGGTTTTGCTGGCTTAGCAATTGGTTTAGGTTTGGTCTTAATTCATTTAATTAGCATACCAGTAACAAACACTTCTGTAAACCCTGCAAGAAGTACAAGTCAAGCTATTTTTGCTGGGGGTTGGGCTTTACAACAATTATGGTTATTCTGGGTAGCACCAATTGTAGGAGCTATTTTAGCAGGAATTACCTATAAATTTATGTCTCCAGAGAATGAGTAATTAAGAAATATATTTAAAAATCAATTTAAGGAAAATCTTTTTTTCTTAAATTGATTTAACTTTAAAGGAAATCTAAGGGTTTAAACATAGGAGTAGTAGAAAGAAATTAAAGGTTGTTTTTAAGATTTTTTTGATATAAAAAGAATATCAGTTCGAGTGAATTTTCGAAGAGAAACAAAGAAAATTTGTACTTAGGCTTCGCTCAGTAGAGCTATCGAGAACCTTATTTTCGTTTTGTAATTATCGTTTCTCCTATGTTTGAATATTATTAATTTACAAAATAAACAGATTAACTCTAAAATAAATCTTCCGCCCCTTGTTAAGGTTTTAATGAGAAGTTTTAACTCGAAAATCGTATGAATTATGGATAAAGCATTACAAACAATGATTAATCATATGCCTGAAAAAACAGGGAAATCATTAGAGGAATGGAAATCTATTTTAAAAGAGAAATCTTTTGCAAAACATTCTGAAGGAGTAAAATATTTAAAAACAGAACATCAAGTTACTCATGGATTTGCAAATACAATTGTAACACTTTCAAAAGAAGAAAATTCATCTTCTGAAGATTTAATAACACTTCAATATAAAGGAAAAGAAGGATTGTTACCCTTATATAGTGAATTGATAAAGTATATTAAAACATTGGGAACAGATGTAGTAATAACACCTAAAAAAGGAAGTGTAAGTATTATAAGAAAAAGACAATTTGTCTTAATAAAACCTGCTACAAAAACGAGAATTGATCTAGGTTTTAAACTAAAAGATAAAGAAATTGTAGGTAGGTTAGAAAACTCAGGACCATTTGGAACTATGTGTACACACAGAGTTAAGTTATCTACTTTAGCAGAAGTAGATGAAGAATTAAAAAAATGGATTAAGGAAGCGTATGAAAAATCTGTTTAAAATAATTTTTAAAAAACATTTTGGTAATAGATTATTCTCTTAAAAATATTTAATTTTAGATGTTTTATGAAAAACCTATTAATTAATTATATAAACCAAGTAGTTCATTTAACTTTAGAAGAAG
Organism: uncultured Tenacibaculum sp.; assembly: GCA_938041625.1. Classification (GTDB taxonomy): domain Bacteria; phylum Bacteroidota; class Bacteroidia; order Flavobacteriales; family Flavobacteriaceae; genus Polaribacter. The sequence continues at coordinate 6,201 of CALISK010000316.1, forward strand.
AACTTATTCTTAAAGAGAAAGTTAAGCTCAGAACTTATCTTAAAGATCAATATGTAGTTCAACAAGGTGATGTTTGTAAGCATGTAAATTTTATAATTAAAGGATGTACAAAAGCATATTACTTAGATAATGATGGGCAAGAACATGTTGTAATGTTTTCTGTAGAAAATTGGTGGGCATCTGACATGGGAAGTTTTATAACTCAAACACCTGCCGATTATAATGTTCAATGTATAGAAAATACAAATCTTATACAGTTAGAGCATGCTGTTATTGAAGAATTATATGAAGAAATACCCAAGCTAGAACGTTTTTTTAGAAAGATAACAGAAAGAGCTTTAGTAGCATCACAAAAACGGATAGTTAGAAACTTTAGTAAAACGGCTAAAGAAAGATATTTAATTTTTAAAGAAAGTTACCCTGAAATAGAACAAAGAATTCCTCAATATATGATTGCATCTTATTTAGGAATTACCAAAGAATTTTTAAGTAAAATTAAAAGTCAGATTTTAAAAACAGGGGTGAAATTAAACTAGTTTAACTTCATTTAATAAACTAGTTTATTTTTCAAGTTAAAGAAGTTGTAGAAATTTGTATTATAATTTTTAAACATAATAACATGAAAAAATCAATTAAGAACACTCTAGGTTTATTAGTACTTGCATTAATGACATTTTCTTTTACACCAATTAAAAAAAGTAAAAAAGAAATAGCAACACAAAGTAGTACAGTAGCTTGGAAAGGATATAAAGTAACAGGGTCTCATAATGGAAAGATCGATATTAAATCTGGTTTTTTAACTTTTGAAGATGCACAACTTTCTGGAGGTAGTGTTATTATTGATATGACAACTATAAGTTCTTTGGATTTATCTGGAGATTATAAAAATAAATTAGAAGGACACTTAAAGTCAGATGATTTTTTTGGAGTACAAAAATTTACAACATCTAATTTAGTTTTTACAAAAGTAAAATCAACAGGAAAAAACTCATATAAAGTAAAAGGTAAATTAACAATTAAAGGAATTACAAAGAATGTGAATTTTAATATCTCTATTTATGGGAATAAAGCAACTGCATCTTTAAAAATAGATAGAACTGATTTTAATGTTAAGTATGGCTCTTCAACTTTCTTTGATAATTTAAAAGATAAAGCAATCTACGATGAATTTGATTTAGTAGTAGATTTAGAATTTAAAAAATAAATTTACTTAACCAGTAAAGTAAGTATAATTTGTAATTCTTAAAATCGGTTTTTAATTTTAAAATTTAAAACCGATTTTACTTTTATGTAAAATCTTGATAAGTAATTTGTAATTCTTTAATTTTTTTTAAGGAATCTTCTTGTCTTTTAAAGCTTGTGTTTAAGATGCCAATTTTAAATTCTCTATGATAAGTTGTTCGAATAGAAAAAAAAATAGTTTTAGGAGTTTTCTTTTTGGTAATACTTTGAATCTGATTTACAGGAATTACTTTTTTAAAAGGAAGATATAAGCTTTTAATAATAAGATGCTCATCGGTTCTTTCAAAATAAGAGCTATTAACGGTAAATGCTAAAAGAAAAATAGAACTTAGTATAGGAATTAAAATTAGTTGAGGAAAATTTATAAAATTGAGTATTAAAAGATCCATCAAAGAAATAATAAAAAGACCTGTTGATATAATTAATAAGATACGTATAATTTTCACAGAAATTGGAATTGGTATACTTTCATGAGTAGCTTCTATATGTTTATAATCTGTTTGTAAAGAAAAATCTGAAATATCTTTTTCTTGAAGTATTTTTTGCTCTAAAAACCAACGGATTTTCCAAAAATTAGTAGCATAAATTTCCTTAAAGGAAATTGTTTGACCATTTTTTAAGTATACAATAATACCTTCTTCTGACATTGGTAATAAAAAAAAACTACCCTTTATCATAGTATAAAGATCTACACTCAAAATTTCATCATAAAAATAGAATTTTTTCCCTTTTTTAATTCCT
>CALISK010000317.1 GCA_938041625.1 uncultured Tenacibaculum sp.
CATTTAGGTGTAGTTGCTGTAATAGTAAAATCTTTTGCTCGTATTCATGAAACAAACCTTAAAAAACAAGGAATGTTAGGGCTAACTTTTGTAAATGAAGCAGATTATGATTTAATACAAGAAGACGATACATTTAACTTCCTAGATTTAAATGAGTTTTCTCCAGGTAAACCATTAACAATTGAAATAGTTCATGCAGATGGAAGTAAAGATGTAATAAAAACAAATCATACTTATAATACTGGTCAAATAGAATGGTATAATGAAGGCTCAGCGCTTAATTTGATTAAGAAGCAAAATGTCTAAATAAAATTTACTTTTTTGCATACTAAATTTTAAACTCCCATTTTAATGGGAGTTTTTTTTGTAGTTTTATTTAAAATTATAGTAAACTTTATGAAAAACGTATTTAAAATGAAAAAACTATACTTAGTAATATTAGCAGTAAGTTTCTTATTAACTAGTTGTGATGATGATAAGGATGATAATAATGTGCCTGTACCAGAAGCAGGAACATTAAAAGGAGATCCTTTCTTTTTTGTTATTGACGATGGAGTTGCAGATAATGTATCAGGAATTACTATTGACGGAGTACTAGAAGGAAAAACTAGTTCTTTTGTTATAACAGATGAAGCAGACAAAATTTTGGAGTTACCAGCAACTATGGAAGCATTAGAAGCAGTAAATTTTGAAGGAGTAACAGCTGGAGATTGTTTTATTAGATATATAAGATATGACGCTTCTATTTCTGGGTTAGAAGTAAATAAAAACTTGAGTGAATTAGGAGGTGTTTATGATATATCTAATTTTGTTAAAATAGAAAGAGTTAATACACCAGAGGCAGGAGAGTTAAATGGAAGCCCTTTCAATTTTCTAGTAGGAGATGGAGTGGTAGATAATGTTTCTGGAATCACAAATACCTCCATGGCAACATTATCTGGAAAATCTGACTCTTATATAATAACGGATGATTCAGATAAAATTTTGGAAGTAATTAAAAAGGGTGTAGACGAGGACACAAAAGAGGAGTTAAGTGCATTAGAAGTTTTAGAAAGATTTGATTTTGATAAAGCATCTGCAGGAGATTGTTTTATTTGGTATATACGTTATGAAGGTAACTTAGAAGGTTTAGAAAAAAATAAAAATGCAAGTGATATAAAAATAAAAGAAAAAGAGGATGGAACAAAAATTGGAATCTTCGATTTATCTACTAATTCAATTAAAGTAGAAAGAGTACAAGCACCAAATGCAGGAGAGTTAAGTGGAGGGCCTTTTACGTTTACAGTAGGAGATGGAATAGTAGATAATGTATCTGGAATAACTAATATAGAAGAAGGAACTTTATCAGGAGTAGGGTCGTCATATATAATAACAGATGACACTGGAATGATTTTAGAATTATCTGCTACAATAGTAGATTTGGAAGCTTTTAATTTTGATGGAGCTCCAGTTGGAGATTGTCTTATTTGGTATATACGCTATGATGGCATAGTAGCTAATTTAGAAGTAGGGAAAAAAGCAAGTGATATAACAGGAGTTTTTGAATTATCTAACTCAATAGTAGTTACTAGAAATTAAAAAGAAAGTTTTATAACAAATTAAAAATTACAAACTCCTAAAGAAATTTAGGAGTTTTTTTGTAAGTATTCATAATTCATTACGACATAGACTACAAATTAATAAATAAAACTAATTTAGGATGAAAAAATTATTTTATGTACTTGTAGTAATGGCAATATCATTTACTTCATGTAGTGATGATGAAAATGTTACAGAAACAAATGGAGGACAGTTAGAGGGAGGACCTTTTACTTTTCTTGTAGATAATGAAGTAGATAATGTATCTGGAGTAACTCTTGTAGGAAATGTTCAAGGCGCGAATACTTCTTATATAGTAACAGATGAATCTGGTGTTATTTTAGGGTTACCAAAAACACTAACATTATTAGAAGGCGTTGATTTTAATGCTGCAGGAGCTGGAAAATGTTATATATGGCATGTAGCATATGAAAATGGACTTGAAGGACTTGAAATGAATAAAAATGCAAATGATTTAAAAGGTAATTTTGATTTATCTAATAAAATAGAGGTAGATAGAGTAGAAGGAGCTAAATTAACGTTAGATTTTACAGAATTAGAGAATTTAGGAGATGATTTTAAATATGAAGGATGGATAATAGTTAATGGTGATCCAGTAACAACAGGTGTTTTTAGTGTAGATGATTCGGGAGTATTATCTCAAAAGGATTTCTATGTAAATGCATCTATGTTAACTACAGCAACAAAATTCGTTTTATCTATAGAGCCAACAGTTGATCCGGATCCTGCACCAGCAGACACAAAATTATTAGTTGGAGATTTTTCTGGAAATACAGCAGCAGTATCTTCTGTAGGTATGGTAGGTGATTTTAGCGCTTCAACAGGGAAGTACATTTTAGCTACCCCAACTGATGATGATACTACGAATGAGTTTAGTGGAGTTTGGTTTTTAGATAATTCAGGAACGGCTCCAGTTGCAGGATTGGATTTACCAACTTTGCCAGCAGGATGGAAATATGAAGGATGGGTTGTTTTAGGAGGAACACCAGTTAGTACAGGGACTTTTGTTGATCCAGCAACAGCTGATGATAATGCGGCTAATTCACCATATAAAGGAGCTGAAAGAAATGGACCAGGATATCCTGGAGAAGATTATGTAATGGGAAGTGCAGCAGGGGTTACTTTTCCTACAGACTTAAGAGGAAGTACAGTTGTTATTTCTGTAGAACCTAGTCCAGATAATAGTGCGGCACCATTTGCTTTAAAACCATTAGCACATGGAGTGCCAGCTATGGCAGTAAATAATACAGTTATTAATATGGGGGCTGGTCCAGTACAATCTGTATCAGGAACAGTTACAAGATAATAGAATATCTAAATAATAATTTCTATAAAAAGTGCAGTTTTAACTGCACTTTTTTATTTTTACAAAATGGAAGATTTTTTAAAATCACTAGATAAACTACCTTTAAAAGTAATAGATAAGAATATACCTATTGAAGCGTATAAGGAAATTTCAATATCTTCTAATAATGAAGAGTTAAAAACGTTTGATGTTTCTTCTTCTCAGTCTTGGGAAGATTATATAACAGTTTTTTTACAAAAGAGAAAAGCAGAAGTTGCTTTTGGAGGTTATTTAGAAGTAAGAGATATTTATAAAAGAAGTACATATTTTAATGCATCTAATTCTGAGGAGCGAAATATTCATTTAGGAATAGATTTATGGTGTAAAAAAGAAACTAAGGTATTGGCTGTACTTGATGGAGTAATTCATAGTTTTAAAAATAATAAAAACCATGGAGATTATGGACCAACAATAATCCTTAAGCATGAATTAAAAGGGAATGTATTCTATTCATTATACGGGCATTTATCGATAGCATCTATAGAAAATATTATAGTAGGGCAGAAAATTGAAAGAGAAGAAGTAATAGGTTTTTTAGGAGACAATAGTGTTAACGGTGATTATTCTCCCCATTTACATTTTCAATTAATTGTAGATATAAAAGATAACAAAGGAGATTATCCTGGAGTAAGTACTAAGAGTAATTTAAAATTTTATAAAAAGAATTGTCCAAACCCCAATTTACTATTAAAATTGCCTTATGAAATATAGACAGTTAACTAAAGAACAATTTGAAAGTTTGCATGAAGAATTTGCTGAATTTTTAGCGACGCAAAGTATTAATGTAGATGAATGGAAAAAAATGAAGCTAGAAAA
>CALISK010000318.1 GCA_938041625.1 uncultured Tenacibaculum sp.
AATCTATTTTTGATTCAATTAATTGAATTTCCTGAAGAAACCCAACAGTTGAAACATTTTGCAAGTTATGCTGATGGAATTGGCCCTTGGTATAAACAAATTATAGATAAAAAAGAAAATGGAAAATGGAAATTTACATCATTAGTTAAAGATGCTCACGCATTAAACTTAAAGGTGCATACTTATACATTAAGAGCAGATCAATTAGGAGAATTTACTTCTTTTGAAGAAAACATAAAAACTATATTAATAGAAGCCGATGTTGATGGGTGCTTCACCGATTTCCCTGATAAAGTAATTGATCTCCTAAAAAAATAAAAGAACAAAGGTTTTAAAATCGTATGCTGCTTTTTAAGCATTAGCTGCTAACAAATTGATACATTCTATTATTATTCACACAATTTAAAACTACTATTTTTAATTAAACACAATTTATTTCATCAAAATAGTTTTATAATTAAAAAAAAGAACATATATTTGCATCCGCAAAAACGGCCTCGTAGCATAACTGAATAGTGCACTTGATTACGGCTCAAGAGGTTGCAGGTTTGAATCCTGCCGAGGTCACAAAAGAGACAAATCTAAGATTTGTCTCTTTTTATTTTATTGTTATTTAGGTAATATTAATTTCATGTTTATCTTATCCGTTTTATTTTATGTTCCTTTATTAAAGTGTTGTAATTTAGGTTTTAAGGTTTGACTCCCTCTAGGTTTAAGACTTTATTAGGATAATCTAAATATTTTATAATAGCTTGAAAATTAAATTAATTCCATTATTTTAATTTTCAAGGCGTCAACTTCGAATTCATCTATAATATTTGCATCTTCTTTTTTTAGAATGAATACATTAAACCCAGAAAGAGGTAAGTAAAAGTATGCTTTTAAAATGCGTACAGTTACTATTTCGTTTTTCTTCAACTATACTGTCAAGGATATCTAAAATCTGATTTTTACTAGCTGTAAGATTGTAAACTAAATCGATGTTTTTTGTGATGCTTCAGAGAATTTTGATAATAGTTTTTTCTATTGGATTGTCGCTAATAATATTATTTATTTATTTTTAAAGTAAAAATTATGTTTAAATCTTTTTCCATTACAATTAGGAATTAAGTGTAAAGAATTATTAGTTTAATTCTTTACATTGATAATCTATACTTATTTAAAAAGATATTTTTAGTTTAAACGCGTTATTAGAACCTTCAAAGTCAAAATTAATTTGATTTATAATATTTTCAACTATTTCATAATTGATTTTGAAAACGAGGATTATTTTTTATAATTATTGAGATAGCCATTTTTTAAATTTCCCTACTTTTTCTATAGCTACAGATATTTGCTCTTTTTCAACATCTGGTTTCAAATGTAGTATGATCTTAGATTTTGATGAATAATACATTTTTAAAATAGCTGATATATGAATCATATATTTTCTATTTATTCTATAGAATTCTTTAGGATTTACAAGTTTTTCAATGTTTTTTAAAGAAAATTCAATCGGTAATCTAGTATTATCTTTTAATTTAATAAAGGTTACTTTGTCTTCAGAAAAGAAGTATGCTATATCGTCAGTTTCTACCGTTTTAAGGTTGTTATTTACCTTTATAAGGAAACGTTTTTTATAACTTTGGTCTGAGTTTAAAAGGATTTTATTATAATCTGGGTATGGTGCTTGATTATCATATTTTCTTATTTTTTCTAAGCTAATTTGTAAAGCTTCTCTAGGAATAGGCTTTAACAAATAGTCGATACTATTTTGTTCAAATGCTTTAATAGCATATTCTGAATAAGCAGTTGTAAAAATAATTTTTGACGTAACATTACCTACTAATTTGAATATTTCAAATGAATTATCATCTGATAAATTAATATCTAAAAAGATGACATCTGGCATGTGTTCCTTAAGATATGTTACAGATTCTCTTACCGAGGATAAAATACGTGAGATATGAATATCAGCATCTAATTCTTGTATCATTTTTTGCAGCTTTATGGCCGCGATATCTTCATCTTCTATTATTATTGCGTTAATCATATATAGGGTTTTATAAGAGGTATACGAACTACATACTGTCCATATTCTACTTTAAAAGTAGGAATCTCGGTATATATTAACTCGTATTGGTTTTTTAAGTTTTTAAGCCCTATTCCTAGAGATAATTCTTTATTTACCGCAGTTCTCCTAGGTTGGAAATTGTTTTTTACAACAATGTAATCCCTTTCAGTTTCGATACTGATTTTTAAGGGATTGGCTTTTTCTACAATATTATGTTTGATAGCGTTTTCAACCAATAATTCAAGTGTCATAGGCGGTACTAAATGATTAACCTTTGAATTATCAATTAGGTAATTTATTTCTATACTTTCACGAAAGCGAATACTTTGTAATTTCATATACGACTTGATAAGCTCTAATTCATTTGCAATGGACACCACCAGCTCCTCGCTATGAGTCAAATTGTATCTGTATACATTAGAAAGATGTTGTAAAAAAATATCGGCTTTATTTATGTCTATACTCATCAATGCGGAAAGGCTATTAAAACTATTGAATAGAAAATGAGGGTTTAATTGATTTTTAAGAGATAAATATTTTGCTGTAATACTTTCGTTTTCAATTTTACTTAGTTTAATTTCTATCTCTTTTTTACGTGATTCTGAATCTAGAAAAGCTTCTATTATATAAACAAATGAAATAACACTAAAAATGATTAGAAAGTTCGCCCAAAAGAATACCGATGTTATACCAAATGTCGTATAATTAGGGTAAAATAGTTTACCTAATAAAGCAACAATACTTGTATAAATAAAGGTCTGTGTCAATATAGATACTATGTAAAATATCCATTGGGTAGAATCTTTAGTATCTTGTAATGTGTACTTTTTAAGAGTTCTATCTCTAAATGTCCAGGCTCTTATGTGGTATATAGCGAGTATAAATACAAATGCCATTGGGATAACGATTGGAACAAATTCTAATGCTTCTAGTACACTTTCTTCTTCTTTTACATCTTTCAGAAAATCTATAAGACCTAAAAGAAAAGAGATTAACAGATAAAATATAAAACGACTTTTATTCAATATTATAAAATTTAATTACTCTTCAATCAATAATGATTTTTCCTCAATATCAACTACATAGAAAAAACCTACCGCTCTATTACTGGGTATTGTTGTATTAATAACGTTACTTCTTATAGTAGCAGGTGGTGGATTACCTCCAAAGGAAATTCCTGTATTACCTGTTTGTGTAAATAGTTCAAAAAGATAATCAAAATAATTTTTAGATATACCAAGCTGTTGACCTGTAGCTGTTTCTCCTAATTGAAAATTAATTTCTCCATTTATATCTACATTAGTACGTTGTTTACCATCAAAGAATTCGTCTGAAGTAATGAGGTTTTGAGAATTACCAGGATCTGGAGAAATTAAAAATTCACCATTTCTAAACAATCTGTTATAATAGTAGTTTTTAACATTTATAGGGTCTGTACTATTAAATTTTAAGAAATATCCTTCTGGTGAAAAAATAGTTCCTTCTTCAAATACGGCAAAGAAATCATCAAATTTAGGAACTTCATTTAATGTGTCACTACCTTTATAAGTATCCCCATTCCAATCAATAGTAATGGTGTAATTTTTAGTTAACTGAAGCGTTATGTCTGAATTAGAATACACACCGTTTCCTTGATGATTAAAACCCCAAACTGTGGTTCCATCTGTTATAGAAACTATAGCATCACTTATAATAGGGTTGGGGTCGTCCGATAGGAAATTATTTGTTGTTGTCAGCCTGAATTCCTGAGAACTTAGTGGGGTGTTTACACTTCTTTCTAAACCACCATTTATTACTAACTTAGGAGGTGATGATGCTAAACTGATATCATCAGTTATGTCCGTTTCGCAAGAAACAGTGATAATAATTAAGCTTATACAAGCGAAGTTCTTTAAAATTTGAATTAGTACTCTCATAATTATATTGTTAAAATTTGAATTCATAAGTCACCGATGGAACTATTCCTAAGAATGAAAATTTACTTGCTTCTGTTTTTCCTGTAGGAATATTAACATCATTTACTTCATTAACTCTTTCTCTAAAGAAAATAGTTGCCGCATTCTGTTTGTTATAAACGTTTCCAATGCTAAAAATCCATTTACCATTTTTTCCTTTTTTGGGATTTAACGTAGCGGATAAATCAAGGCGATGAAAAGCAGGTAATCGGTTACTATTTCTACCTTCATAGTCAGCCACTATAAGTCCATTTTGTTCAAATTTCCCTGTGGGGTAAGTTACTGGTTTTCCAGAACCATAAACGAAGTTTGCTCCAAAGTCCCATCGATCGTTTAATTTGTATACCCCAACGATACTAAGTTCGTGAGTTTGATCATTATTCGATGGATAATAAGTGTTGTTATTAATTCCTGTTACTTGTCTTTCTGACTTTGCTAACGTATAACTAGCCCATCCTGTAAGCTTCCCATAATTTTTATTTAATTGAAGCTCTAAACCGTATGCTCTTCCTTTACCTTGTACTATTTGAGTTTCTATGTTCTTTTGAAAAAGAAGATCTGCACCATCAACAAAATCGGTTACATCTCTTAAGTCTTTATAATAGGCTTCTACACTAAAATCATAAGCTTTGTTTTTTAAAGTTTTAAAATACCCTAAGGCAAACTGGTCTGAATACTGTGGCTTTAAATATGGTCCACTAGGAGTCCAAATATCTAAAGGGGTTGCAGAAGTTGAATTAGAAATTAAATGCAAATACTGATAATTTCTATTGTAGCTCGCTTTTAAAGATGTAGTATTATTCCAAAGATATCTAGCTGATGCTCGTGGTTCTATATTATTAAAGTTTTCAATTCCACTTCCAGAGTCAAAATTAGTTCTTCCTATGACAGCGTTTTCTTCAAATGTATCTAGTGTTGGGTTGTATGTTAAAGGGCTTCCGTTGGCATACTGTGTTATTGTTTCATTTCCTAAACGAGAGAAGTTAGACAATCTTATCCCATATTGTAAACTTAATTTATCTGAAATTTTATTTTCAAAATCTACATAAGATGCTATTTCTAAAGCTTTTTTATCTTGAAAATCTTGAGCTGTTGTTGAAGAGTTATTAAGGGCTGAAATTTCTCCTGGATTAAAATTATAATATGTGAAATCTGCTCCTATTCTCAATGTGTTCCCAGAGCTTATAAAATAACTTAACCTTGGTTTAAAATTATAGTTTTCAATATTTGATTTCCAACGGAATTCAGAGCCTGAAGTTAATACGTCTACTTGATATTCGTAGTCGCTATATATTGCGGATGTTTGAAAGAATAGTTTATCACTTAGTTCACTTGTCCATCTTAAAGTGGCAGAACCATTCCCATATGTATTTCCAAAAACTTTATCAATTTCAAAACTATCTCTTCCAAAGTAACCAGAAAGAAACAAATGGTTTTTATCATTTAAGTCATAGTTTGCTTTAAGGTTTACATCATAAAAGAATAATTTAGTATCCTTAAAATCATCAATTAATGGCGCAAACACATCGATATAAGAACGCCTTCCTGCTAATAAATAACTACCTTTCCCTTCATCGTTTTTGCCTTTACCAATAGGTCCTTCAATTAATGCTCTACTTGATATAAGACCGAGACCAAGCTCTCCATTAAATTCTTTAGTGTTTCCTTCTCTTTGTTTAATGTCTAAGACAGAAGACAAACGACCTCCAAAAGTTGCAGGTATTGCTCCTTTATATAATTTTACATCTTTTACAGCATCTGCATTAAAAACAGAGAAAAACCCTAATAAGTGAGAAGCATTGTAAATAGTAGCTTCATCAAGCAGTACAAGGTTTTGGTCTGCAGAACCTCCTCTTACATTAAACCCAGAAGAACCTTCGCTAACACTAGATACTCCAGGAAGTAATTGTATGGATTTTACTAAATCTACTTCTCCTAAACCAGTTGGTAATTTTTTCATTATTGCGGGTTTTATTGAAATCACACTCATTTCGGTAGATTTTAGATTTCTACTGGCTTTAGAAGATGTGATAACAACTTCATCTAAAGCTGCTGTATCTTCTTCCATTTCAAAATTTAGTTTCACATTTCCATTTATCACGATCTTTTTTGTAATCGTTTTAAAACCAAGAGAAGAAAACTCAACAGTATATGTTCCTTTTTTTAATGTAATGGAATAAAAACCATAATCATTAGTAATCGTCCCTTGATTGGTTCCTACAATAATATTTACTCCCCAAAGACTTTCTCCTGAAGAAGCATCCATAACATAACCACTTAAAGTGAAGTTTTCTTGAGCTTGAATTGTCGCAAAAAATAATCCAAACAAAATACTGGTATATAATTTCATTAACTTTTGATTTTATGATTTTAAATTACTAGACAAAACTATTTAAGTATTAAATATTTTAAATAAGGAAAAAGACAAGACTGGATTTTTTCTGATGAATCAAAAAGAAGTATTGATTAAAGTCTTATAAAAAGATAGGGGCTTCATTTTTTTGGCATTCTAAAGACTAAATAATCGAAAGTGTATTATAAAAATACGATGAAACAGAACTCTTCTTTGTGAAAAAGATCGTTATTTATTCAGATAAGAGATTTATTAGGAATCTAATCTTCATTGTTTTTGTCTTTATCCATAATTATCCAGTTTCATCATATTCTATATTACAAAAATAGTAAGTCAAAATACATTTGTGTCAAATAAATAGCACTTTACAGATGGTAAGTGTTTGTTAAATATAGATTTATATGAACATTTTTTTAAGAGCATTATACTATGTTTTTTTTGCATTTTTAGTGCTTACTTACGCTACACACTCTATACGGTCATTTATTGGAACACCTGATAAATATGAAGTTTTAAGTGTATTCAATTTAGATTATATGAGTTCATTGTTGTTATTATTGATGGCAGGAATTCACGATTTATTAGTTGTCATATTACTTTTATTTAAGAAAAAAATATTTCCAAAAATTCCAATACTATATGTTTATATATGGGCAGGTATGTGGCCCATTGTACCACGATTAATTCTATGGGCTGGTGGTTATTCATTTGAATGGGTAGAAGTTTTTATTTTTGCTGCTTTATCTACTATTAGCTATTTTCTATTGCTTAAAATAAATGCTATAAAAACATTATAATTATGACAGTTTCACAATTTAAACAATGGAGAAATATTGCTTGGAAAGCTGCAACTGCAGCTGCGGTAAGTATTTTTTTAACGAGTATTTATTTTATAATAATTTTACCTCTTTTTGGATTTACTTTTGAAATGTTAGACAATCATGCTGCTGCGATTAATTGGTATTCGGAATCAAAAGGTACTGGGATTTTTCAGGGTCTAATGATTTTCTATTTTAGTTCTCAATTATTATTACTTCCTGTTCCTTTTGCTGTGCATAATGTTTTTTTAAAAGAAGGTAATTCTGTTTACTCTTTTTTATTTGCTTTAGTAGGTACTGTAGGAAGTATTATAGCTATGGTTGGACCTATTTTCCTTTTTGCTAATATTCCTGAAGTCACAAGTACTTCATTAAAAGGCACTGTCCCAATGGAAATAATGGTTATGACTAGTAATATGTTTGCAGATTTAACAAAAGACTTTCGCTTATTTTCTGAAATTCTAATAGGTATTTGGTTGGTTGGCTTAGGGTTTATAATTGGTAAGAATACAATTCAGAAAATAAAGTTTATAGTCCTAGGAGTATTGGGTATGATTATATTTATTATACCTGTAATTAAGTTAATAGATCCTTATATGAATAGCGAAGATTATATCGGGTTAGTTTTAGCTTTTTGTTTTATTCTATTAGCAATTGTTAGTTATAAAGCAAAGCTCGTAGATGAGAATAATTAATTAATAATTTTATTTTGACTTCTTTTTATTGCAAGGAACTATCCATAAAAATTATTATACTTTCAAAATCTTCAAGAATAAAGTTCGACACCTCTCCTTTTGGGCTCACAAAAATAGAAACCTTTGAAAATCTTACTAGATTTTTAAAGGTTTTCTTCTTTAGAAAAAAGAATCTTTTTTTTTATTAACTTGTAATTATTATTTAACAAAAGATGAAAATAGTATAAGATTTAATTAATCATTATCTACATAAATGTTTTTATATTTGCTGACAGTATGCAACTGTTTTTTATTGATATCTAATTTTAAAAGTACCCCCTTTTCGAAAAAAAGAGCTTACATACACAATAATATTTGGTTTTAATTAGTTTTAAAAGGGAGTTGATAATTATTCATATATTAGCACCTCCACAATATTTTATGACTAGCCCCAATTAAAAGTTATAAAAAAATTGAATTACACAAAGGTTAAACCCCCAAAAGACAATGAGTACTAAAAGTTATAGAAAACCGAATGGTTTTAAATATCTAATCGGAGCCTTAGTTCTTTTATTAGTTTTTTATTCCTTCAAATTAAATAGCGACTATCAAAAGCTAGAAGATGCCTTTTCTGAGCAAAAAATAGGTCTTCAAGCTGAGTTAGATGAAATTATTGAAGACTACAAAAACATTAATGTTAAGAATAAAGACTTATCAAAAAGACTTGTAAAAGAAATTAATAAAATTATAGAATTAAGAGATTCTATTAAAAACTTAGAAAAATCTAACTATAATTTAATTGTTAAGTATTCACGTAAAATAGTAAAACTAGAACGTGAAAACAGAAGGTTATTTATTCAAGTAGATTCTTTAAATAAGCAAAACTATGAATTACTTCAAGAAAATATTGTTGTAAAACAAGCTTTAAATGAAAATACTAAAGCTCAAGAAACATTAGCTACTCAAAATAAGAATCTTGTACAAGAACAAAAAAACTTAAAAGCTAAAGTAGATATTGCAGGTATTATTAAAGTAGGTAATATTAAAGCTCTTGCTATGAAAGAAAGAAGTAGTGGTAAACTTACTAGTACTTCTAGATCTAGAAGAACAGATGCTTTTAAAATTAAATTTGATTTAAAACCAAATCCAGTAACTACTCCTGGTAAAAAAGAAATTTTAATTCAAATTTTAGATGAAGATAAAAATGTAGTTGCTGCCAAGGGAAATAAAAAGGTTAAAGGAGGTAACACAATTGTTTTTAGTGACAATATTGTTGCTGATTATGACAACCAACAATTAGGAGTGGTTTCTTTAGTCCTTGTAAATAGAGATGACATTAATAAAGGTATTTATATCATAAACACTTATGTAGACGGAGTTTTTTCTGGCAAAACAGCAGTAAAACTGAGATAAAAAAAATTAAAAAAACATATTTAAAAAAGTGAAGAATTAATTTTCTTCACTTTTTTTGTTTAATAACCAAAATAATAAAAAGCATATTATATTTTTGTAACATGGCAAAACAAGAAGATCAATTTAAAAAAGTTATTTCACACGCTAAGGAATATGGTTATATTTTTCAATCTTCTGAAATTTATGACGGACTTAGCGCAGTGTATGATTACGCCCAAAATGGTGTTGAATTAAAGAAAAACATTCGTGACTATTGGTGGAAAGCTATGGTACAAATGCATGAAAACATTGTTGGAATTGACGCCTCAATTTTAATGCATCCAAAAACTTGGAAAGCCTCTGGCCATGTTGATGCTTTTACCGATCCTTTAATTGACAATAAAGACTCAAAAAAGCGTTATAGAGCAGATGTTTTAGTAGAAGATTATTGTGCTAAAATTGAAACTAAAATTGAAAAAGAAATTAAAAAAGCTGAAAAGCGTTTTGGAGATGCCTTTAACAAAGAAGAATTTGTTGCTACTAACGGACGTGTTTTAGGATATACAGAAAAAATAAAAACCATATTAAGCAGGTTAGCAAAATCATTAGAAAATGAAGATTTAGCAGACGTTAAATTGTTAATCGAAGAGTTAGAAATTTCGGATCCTTTAACTGGATCTAAAAACTGGACAGATGTAAAGCAATTTAACTTAATGTTTGGCACTAAATTAGGTGCTTCTGCTGAAAGTGCTATGGATTTATATTTACGTCCAGAAACCGCACAAGGTATCTTTGTTAATTTTTTAAATGTTCAAAAGACGGGTAGAATGAAAATTCCTTTTGGAATTGCTCAAACCGGTAAAGCTTTTCGTAATGAAATAGTTGCTCGTCAATTTATTTTTAGAATGCGTGAGTTTGAACAAATGGAAATGCAGTTTTTCATTAAACCTGGTACTCAAAAAGAATGGTATCAACATTGGAAAAAAACACGTTTAAAATGGCACCTTTCATTAGGCTTAGGACAAGATAATTATCGTTTTCATGATCATGAAAAATTAGCTCATTATGCAGATGCAGCAGCAGATATCGAATTTAAATTTCCTTTTGGTTTTAAAGAATTAGAAGGGATTCATTCTCGTACTGATTTCGATTTAAAAGCTCATGAAGAACATTCTGGCAAGAAATTACAATATTTCGATCATGAAGAAAACAAGAGCTACGTACCTTATGTATTAGAAACATCAATAGGTTTAGATCGTATGTTTTTAGCTGTTTTTTCAAACTCTTTACAAGAAGAAGAATTAGAAAACGGAACTACTAGAACTGTCTTAAAATTACCTGCTGTTTTAGCACCTACTAAAGCTGCTATTTTACCTTTAGTTAAAAAAGATGGTTTACCTGAAATAGCACGTAAAATTGTTGATGATTTAAAATTGGACTTCAATATTTCTTATGATGAAAAAGATGCTGTAGGACGTCGCTATAGAAGGCAAGACGCAGCTGGAACTCCTTTTTGTATTACTGTAGATCATGATACTTTAGAAGACAATACTGTAACTATTCGTCATAGAGACACAATGGAACAAAGAAGGGTTAAAATAGAAGAATTAAGCACCATTATCAAGAAAGAGGTTGATATACGTTCTTGGTTAATGAAAATGTAATAAAAACACTTAAAATAAGTTTTTACCAAATCCTATCAATTAAATTTGGTAGGATTTATATTTTTGCAAAATAAATATTCTTTAAAATGAAAATCGTATTAAAAGTTTTATTCATTATTTTTCTAATATGGATGGTTGTAGGTATTTATCTTTTAAATACAAATCACGAGAAATCAAAAATTGTTATGGGCTTAGGCGTTTTATATATGTCATTTATATTAATGCCAATTTTTATTTATCATAGATACAAAGACGGTAAGTATAAAAAATATATTATTGACAATAATTCAAATAAAAAGAGTTGAGAAAATTCTCAACTCTTTTTATTTATTCTAATCAAAATTATTTGTCTATCTAAAAGTAGGTGAATAATTTGTTGGATAATTTTCTGCTTTGGCTAAACCATTTGTAGCTTCTGTAAAGTTACTACCATATTTTGCATCAATAGCTCCTAAAAACTTATTTGCCATTAAAGCATAACCTCTTCCTGTTAAATGCACACCATCTAAACTAATTAAACCTCCAGAAACAAAACCTGTATTCATAAGGAATTGATCAAACTGTAAACCAGTAGTAGCTGCTTCTTGTAAAACAGTTTTAAAATCTACAAAAGCAAGGTCTTTAGCATCGGCAACAGCTTTAATGGTTGCATTATACTTATCAGTTGCTTCTTTTATTGAAGTTTGTTCTTGAGGCGTTAACACCCATCTATCTCCTAAAGGAAGTGTAACTCCTCTTGCTGAAAATTGTCCAGCCAAAGTAACAGGCAAAAGCCCTCTACTCTGAGTTACTAAGGCAGCTGCTGCAGCCTCGTCTACCTTTCCTATAACAGCTCTACTTGGTAAAACAAATAAATCTTCAGATGTTGCAGATCTAGCCTTACCATATTGCTGACCTAATAACTGTGCCACTAAAGGAGCTGCTGCTGCTGGCAAACCTAAAGACTCAACAAAAGGAATAAAAGTAGGACTTCCTGCCAATGTTGTTGTAATTGCCATTGACAAATCTGTTGCATTTTCATCATAAACTACTATAGCATTCGCTTTATCAGCTGAAAAAACAATAGCTCTTTCTCCTTGACCTGCTCCTACATAAATTTGATTTATTGCTCCATAAACATTATTCAACAATGGAATTTGAGCCGCTAATTGATTCCCTGCATCACTACCATCTGTAGGATCTAAAGGGTTATAAGGTACCGTTGTAAAATGTGCTAAAGTTGTTATGTATGGTAAGTTTGCAACCACCCCTTTAGCTCCATTGGCAGTTAAACCATCTACCATATTACTAAAAATATTAGCAAATAAATCAGGATCAGTTATATCTGCTGCTCCATATGTAGATGGATCTAAATTTCCTTTTTGATCTACTCCTGTTCCCCCTGCTAAAGCATAACCTAAAACATCGTTTCCTCCTATTTCAGATAATGTAAAGAAAGTTGGTTGATTAGTAACTACATCTCCTATAACTGTTGCAGTAGGACTAGATGCAAATCTAGCGAAATAAGGGTTTGCTCTACCTAAAGGCACCGCATTTAAACTACCTAATCCAGGTGCTACAAAATGATAACTCTTAGCACCAGGAATACCGTAATTATTCATTTGGCTAGGCAATGTGTTAATTATATTAGTAGTTGGAGTTGCATCCAAACTAGTAGGTCCATTACCATCAAAATACAATCTTGGTCCTTGAATAGCTGTAGTTCCAAACAACAAACCACCAATATTATCACCCATTAAAGGCTGTGTAAAGTCTCCTCCACCTGCTAAACCAAATTTCTTTGATAAAATATTTGGAAAAGAACTCTCTTGAGCAGCTATAAATAATGCATTATCTGTAAAACCTGCAGTAAATGAAGCCCCTACTGCTACATAATTTGAAAGATCTAAACCATTTGCATTTAACTCTACAACTTCTATCTCTTCTGTTATTGGATCTAAATCATTATTTACATCACATGCTGTTAAACCTAAAAAAACTAAAGGCAACCAACTATATTTAAATTTAATTTTTTTCATCTTTTAGTTATTAATTGTCCAAGAAATAAAATACTGAGAACCTATTGCTCCTACTCCTGGCGCACTTAAATACTCTTTACCTGTTAAATTAGCTCCTCCTACTTTAATTATAGATTTCCAAGAAGGAATTCTATAATTAACTTGAGCGTCTAAAACCGTTCTAGCATCAATTACTGCATCATGGAAAGTAGATTCCCATAAATATTCATCTTGCCATCTTACATTTACATTAAACCCAAAATTCTCAAACAAGTTTGTGTTACCAAATTGAAATTTCACTTTATGTTCTGGTGTATTAAAACCTGCTTCGAAATCAGGATCAGAAGATTGATCAAAATCAAACTTAGATAATGTATAATTTAAACCAACACTATATCCATTAAATATTTTAGTATTTAAACCTATGGTAGCCCCATAAGAACTGATATCAGCGTCTGTGTTAGTGTATGTATTAAAGATCTTACTATCTCCATTTGCTAACGCTATTAAAGCTAATGGTACTGGAGTACCTCCTGGCCCTACTGGAGCAGTGTCTGATAAATCTGCGTTACCATATAAAGTAGCTACTACATTTTCATTTGCAATAAAATCTTCATAATCGTTATAATAAACACTTAAATCTACACTTAATTTATTTTCACCTACCGGTACTGCTCCACGATACCCTATCTCTAAAGCAGTAACTTTTTCTGGTTTTACTAAACCTACATCGGCTTTTACTGGACTCGCAATTTCTCCTCTTGAAAATGCTTGAACTGAAGTTGCTGAAAATGAATTCTCATAACCATCTCTACCTGTTAAAGATACTGGAGTTGTTCCAATTAACCCTTGACCTACAGCACTTAAATTAAATGCTGGAGTAACATATCTATCAAGGTTTTCAGGAGCTGAACCTACTAAAAATGCTCTACCTACATCTAAACCTATATATTGGTCTTGTGTTGTTGGGTTTCTAAAACCTGTTTGGAAAGACCCTCTAAAGTTATGATTTCTATCCTCTCCTGCTGCATAAGCAATAGAAACTCTTGGAGAAAAATTACCATCAAAGTTTTGAGCTTTATCGTAACGAACAGATCCTGTTAACTTTAATCGATCATCCATTAACTTTTTCTGAATTTGTGTATATAATCCATATTCATCATAAGTAATTGGACCATCAAAATCTGTATAAATAGTTCCTTTAGAACGTAAGTTATATTCTCTATAAGAACCTCCTACTTGAACCTCAGCAAAATCTATATACTCTTTCAAATTTAAATTTGCATCAATATGACGTATTTGAGATTCATCTTGAAACTTAGAACCTGTAGCTAAATTAGGATCCGCAGTTACTTTTGCTAGAGCACTATTAAATGCAGCAGTTCCAGGCTCTAACCTTACTCCAGTACCATCAGTTCTAGGTTGTCCGTTTATATAACCATCTGCAAAAGCTCTAGCATCTTTATCATTAGAAGCATTAACACCAGGAATCACCCCTAAGTATGCTTGAGCATAATCACCAAACCAAGCTGGATCAGACTTCCAACTTCTGTTAAGGTTAATTGCTGTAAAACGAGAATCATAAGAATCACCTGCGTCTTCAGAAGTTAAATATCCTCTTACAAAGAAATATTTCCCTCTAAATTCTAATTTATGCTGCTCCATAAAGAAATTCTTTATGTAATAACGGTTTGCTCCTTGGTATATAGTATTACCTCTACCATATTTTGAATTCCATATTATTTCTAAACGATCGTTACCCCAAGGACGATAATTAAAAGATGCTCCGAATTTCATACTTCTAGCATCATAATCCATTAAATCCTCTTCGTTATAACCTGTTCTACTAACATTTCCAATTGCTCCTCCAAGATTTGTTGCAACTTCATCTCCATATACATTTAAACCATCATAATTAGCATCAGTATTTCTACCACCTACGGCATACTTACCATTTGCTGTATTTCTATAATCTGTTGCAAACCATTCAGTACCTTTTAAATATGAAAAAGTTGCTTTTGCAGCAAAATAATTACTAAAAGTATGAGCCATACGAATACTCGCATCATAAAATTCATTATCTCCTGCAGCATCTTGACTAGTTAATCCTGTTTTAATAACCGCACTTATTCCTTGATCATCAAACGGACTTTTACTCCTCATAAACATTACACCATTAAAAGCGTTTGCTCCATATAATGCAGAAGAAGCACCTGGTAATAATTCCACACTTTTAACATCTAATTCTGATAAACCTAATAAATTACCTAATGCAAAATTTAATGCTGGTGAAGAATTGTCCATACCATCAACTAACTGCATAAAACGTGTATTTGCAAACGTTGCAAAACCTCTTGTATTTACTGATTTAAAAGTTAAACTGTTTGTGTTTACATCTACTCCTTTTAAATTTTCAAGTCCATCATAAAAAGAAGGTGAAGAAGTGTTTTTAATTGCTCTAGAATCAAATCTTTCAATACTCACCGGAGATTCCATAATTCTTTCTGGTGTTCTAGAAGCTGAAATAACTACCTCATCTAGAGAAGTAGCATTTTCTTTAAGAGCTAACTCAACAATTTGATTGTTTTTTGTTATTTCTACTTTTTGAGTTTGATATCCTAATGAAGATATTTCAATTATAAACGGTGGCGTGTCGGAAACCGTTAATATAAATTTACCATTAAAGTCTGTAGTTGTACCTACCGCCTTTCTAGAAACTTTAATATCGGCTCCGGGCAGAGGGCCGCCGAGGGATGCATCGTTTACCGTACCTGTGACGGTAGTTTGTGCAATCATTAATGAGCTGCCGAACAATGTAAAGGCAGCTAATAATAATTTTTTCATCATAATGTAAATAATTTGTTAACTATTACGCAAAATACAATTTTTTTCCATTCCTAGAATATTTTAGCCATTTTTATTAGTTTTTCTCTTAAAAACGCGTTGTTTTTTTGATATTTTCATATTTTGTAATTAAAAATTTAATCTTGTTTTTTTTACTTGTAAATTTGTCGAAATTATTTTTACATTTGGAAACAGTCCATTCAATTTTTAATTTTGCTCCTACACAAAAAACCTACGTAACTATTGGTACTTTTGATGGTGTACATATTGGTCATCAAAAAATTATTGAAGATTTGGTAAGTCAAGCTAAATCCGATAAAAAAAAATCGGTTTTACTTACTTTTTTCCCACATCCAAGAATGGTTCTTCAAAAAGAACTTTCTATTCAATTAATTAATACAATAGAAGAAAAAACAGCTTTACTTGAAAAAACAGGGTTAGATTATTTAATCATTCATCCGTTTAGCAAAGACTTCTCACGTTTAACTGCTTTAGATTTTGTAAGAGATATTTTAGTAAATCAATTAGACACTTCTAAATTGATTATAGGATATGATCATCATTTCGGAAAAAATAGAGAAGGAAACATTGAGCAACTCACTGAATATTCTCATTTATATGATTTTTCTGTACAAGAAATACCTGTTCAAGACATAGATAGTGTTTCGGTAAGTTCTACTAAAATTCGCAAAGCTTTATTAAATGGAGAATTAAAAACTGCTAATAAATATCTTGGCTATGAATTTTCTTTACAAGGAAAAGTAGTTAATGGCGAACAACTTGGAAGCAAAATTGGATTTCCTACTGCAAATATCCACATATTTGAACCTTATAAATTAATTCCAAAAAACGGTGTTTACATTGTTCGTTCTATTATAGATAATTACGTTATTTATGGTATGATGAATATAGGAAATAGACCTACAATAGAAGGAAAAGACACCACTATTGAAGTTCATTTTTTCAATTTCAATGAAAATTTATATGATAAAATAATTAAAGTTAATCTTATCTATTTTATTCGTGATGAACAAAAATTTAATTCGATAGACCTTTTAAAGAATCAACTTATAATAGACAAGGAAACTTCTTTAAATTATATAAATAATAATCTGTAGCAGTCATTGTTTAAGTGTAGCGCTTCTTTTATATTTGTCGCTTAAAATTTAATATCATGTTACAAGTTCAGTTTATTCGAGAAAACAAAGAAGCTGTTTTAGAAGGATTGGCAAAAAGAAATTTTGCGAATGCCAAGGAAATTCTTGAAGAAGTATTAACTTCTGATGAAACAAGAAGAGCTACTCAAGTTTCATTAGACACTATTTTAGCAGAATCGAATAAGCTGTCCAAAGAAATTGGTGGCCTTTTTAAATCTGGTGAAGTTCAGAAAGCGAACTTACTAAAAGAGAAAACTGGTCAATTAAAAGAACAATCTAAGCAATTAACAGAAAATTTAAATACTGCTGCTAATAAATTACAAGAATTATTATATCAAATACCGAATGTTCCGCATCCTTCTGTAGTAGCTGGTAAAAGTGAAGAAGATAATGAAGAAATATTTAGTGAAGGTATAATTCCTGATTTAGGAGAAAATGCATTACCTCACTGGGAATTAGCTAAAAAATATGATCTTATTGATTTTGATTTAGGTGTAAAAGTTGCTGGTGCTGGTTTTCCTGTATATAAAGGAAAAGGAGCTCGATTACAACGTGCTTTAATCAATTATTTTTTAGATAAAAATATTGCGGCTGGTTACAACGAAGTGCAAGTTCCACACGTAGCAAATGAAGCTTCTGGTTTTGGAACTGGTCAGTTACCAGATAAAGAAGGACAAATGTATCATGTTACTGGAGATAGTTTATATTTAATTCCTACTGGTGAAGTACCTATTACTAATTTGTTCAGAGGTGATTTACTAAAAGAAAAAGAATTACCTATTACTCTAACAGGTCATACACCATGTTTTCGTCGTGAAGCTGGTAGTTATGGAGCGCATGTACGTGGTTTAAATCGTTTACACCAATTTGATAAAGTAGAAATTGTTCGAATAGAGCATCCTGATAATTCTTATAAAGCACTTGATGGTATGGTTGCCCATATTAAAGAGATTTTAAATGAATTAAAATTGCCTTATAGAATATTACGTTTGTGTGGAGGAGATACTGGTTTTACAGCTGCTTTAACATTCGATTTCGAATTGTATTCAACAGCTCAAGAACGTTGGTTAGAAATTAGTTCTGCTTCAAACTTTGAAACTTTTCAGGCCAATCGTTTAAAATTACGTTATAAAAACAGTGATGGAAAAAGTCAATTAGTACACACTTTAAACGGAAGCTCTTTAGCGCTACCTCGTGTACTAGCTGGTATTTTAGAAAATTATCAAACAGAAGATGGAATAGAAATACCTGAGGTATTAATTCCTTATTGTGGATTTGATAAAATCAATTAAAAATATTTTGGGAATTCGGTAATCAGTGTACTCCACTGATTACTGAATTTTTTATTTTTATATTAATTAGCAACAATTGCTGTCATTAATCTTTTGTACTTATTCATTTCTAATAATGTGTCAAAATATTGAGATATTTGACCATTCTTCATAAATTCAGTTGCTTTACTACTGGCTACTTCGTATTGTTTAGTTAAGTTTTTCATGATGTAAATTAGTTTAGTTTCTATTTATAAGACAAACTTCGTGCCAAAACATTACATCAATTAAAAAA
This sequence comes from uncultured Tenacibaculum sp., assembly GCA_938041625.1. Taxonomy (GTDB): domain Bacteria; phylum Bacteroidota; class Bacteroidia; order Flavobacteriales; family Flavobacteriaceae; genus Polaribacter. The sequence goes on from CALISK010000318.1 coordinate 18,474, forward strand.
AAAGAGCACTTTTTAATTAAATTTTAACATTTTTCTTCCTTATTTTTGATTGATGAAAAATCGTGTATTTTTAATTATCACACTGATATATAGTGTTTTTTCTTTTTCTCAATCTAGTTCTTATGCCTTGGCAGAAAATTATTTTAGAAATAATGAATATGAAAAAGCTACTCAACTTTTTAAAAGTTTAGTTCAAAAGAGCCCCTATAATACTACATATTTAAAAAGGTTAGTTGCTTGTTACCAAGAAACAAATAAATTTCCTATTGCTCAAAAGTTACTTATTGAAAAATTAGAAAGAAGAAAAAACCTTGTTTTTTTAAATGTAATTTTAGGTTATAATTACGAAAGACAGAAAGAATTAAAACTTGCAGAAAAATATTATAAGAAAGCAATTAATTCTATCAAAAAGAAATCGAATTATGGAGGTACTATTGCCAATCTTTTTAAGGATTATAATAAATTAGACCTAGCTATTGAAGCTTATGAAAAAGCTACTGAACTTAATAAAAACAATAATTTTGGTTTTCAAATTGCTCAAATCTATGGAGAAAAAGGCGATTTTTCTTCAATGTTTGAAGCTTATATCAACTACTTAGACGCAAATGACAACTATTTAAATACAGTAAAAAGATATACTGCGAAGTATGTTACTGATGATAGTGAAAATGAAAACAACATTCTTTTTAAAAAAGCTTTATTACGAAGATCAGCAAGTAATCCTAAAGATGTTTGGAACGATTTATTAAGTTGGTTATTCATAAAACAAAAAGATTATGGAAAAGCATTTATCCAAAAGAAAGCTTTATATCAAAGAAATAACAACATTTTTATAATTCATGAGCTTGGAGAAATTGCTTTTGAAAATAAAGACTTTGAAGCCGCTAAAAAATGTTTTGATTTTATATTAGAAAAAACAGATGATCATGAAAGTAAGTTTAGAGCAATTTTAATGAACTTACAGATAGCTGTTGAAACAAAAGCACCAGAAATAGAACAACAATTTCAACAAGTATTTAATGAATTTGGAGTTAACAAGAATACCTTCTCTATTCAAGTTTTATATTCAGATTATTTAACATTCAGTAAAAATAATCCTGAAGAGGCAAAAAAAGTTCTTGAAAAAGCTTTAACTTTTTCTAAAAACAAGTACCAACAAGCACATGCAAAATTAAAATTAGCAGATGTTTTAGTGTATCAAAATACATTTAACAAAGCACTTATTTATTTTTCTCAAGTTCAAACACGATTTAAAAATCATCAATTAGGACAAAAAGCGCGATTCAAAGTAGCACAAACTTCTTTTTTTAAAAGTGATTTTAAATGGGCTAAAGCACAACTAAAAGTATTAAAAGGATCTACTTCTCAATTGATAGCCAATGATGCTGCAGATTTGTTTTTAACTATTTCTGACAATGAACCTAAAGACAGTATTTCTTCTGGTTTAAAAGAATATGCTAAAGCAGATTTATTAGGATATCAAAATAAAGACAATGAAGCAATCATTGTATTAAATGATGTAATTACACGTTTTAAAGGACAACCTATTGAGGACGAAGCTTTATACAAACAAGCAGAACTCTTTGTTAAAAACAAAAAGTATACTGAAGCAATTACTAATTACACTAAAATTATAGCCATAGATGCAAAAGGAATTTTAGTTGACGATGCCTATTTTTATATTGCTGAACTGTATGCTAATGAATTAGATGATCCTTTAAAAGCTCAAGAAAATTATCAAAAAATTATTTTTGATTACCCTTCAAGTATTTATTTAGTAGACGCTCGAAAAAAGTACCGTAAACTTAGAGGTGATACCCTTTAATAATTTTAAACAGTCTTTTTAGTTATAATAGTTATCAAAATAAATCGCTCTATGAAAAAAGCATTCATTCTTTTAATTCTTCTCTTAAACTGTAATGCTTATAGTCAAAAAAGTTTTCAATCATTCCTTTTTAACGAAAATAGGTCTGAGAAAAAAAACTTTTATATAAAAGTAAATGACAACTTAAAAAATATTGATTCTATTCCTATTGCTATTATAAAAGGAAAAGAAAAAGGACCTTTTTTTTCAATTGTTGCTGGAGTTCATGGTTATGAATATCCTCCAATTATAGCTGCTCAAGAATTAATTCAAGAAATTAATCCAAAACTATTAACAGGTACTTTATTAATAATACCAATGGCAAACCCTGGTTCTTTTTTTAATCGATCTCCTTTTAAAAACCCTCAAGACAACATTAATTTAAACAGAACATTTCCTGGAAATAAAAATGGTTCTATTACCGAAA
>CALISK010000319.1 GCA_938041625.1 uncultured Tenacibaculum sp.
AAGGAAGTCGGAGTTGTATTTATGTTCTCAATATTGAAATTTTGTTCCACACGATCAATTTTAGCAAAAAAATCAATCAAAGTATGAATAATTACTAAAGGATAAATACGTTTGGTAATTAGAAGTAATACTCCAAACATTACACCTATAAAAGTCGCATAAAAAACTTGAGACAACTCTCCGTAAATCCCTTTATCAAAACGAATTAAATGTACTATTCCAAAAAATAATGAAACAATAAGAATGGCCTTTTTAGGGTTTTTAAAATAGTTAACTAAACTAGATTGTAAAAAGCCTCGAATACTCAATTCTTCCGATAACCCAATACTTATACAGTAAATTAGAAGTACACTAACATTAGCAATTATAGCATTAGTTATGTCATCACCAAAAATAATATTAAGTAAAATAAGATATAAACCCCCAATAATTACAAATCTTATTCTTTTAGGCTTGACTTTTGAAATACCTGCTAATTGTTTCAATCCATTCATTTTAATCATATAAAAAGAAATAACTACTAAAATAATATTGTAACCTGTTTTTGTTAGCAAGTATATTTCATATGAAATAGTTCCGTTTTGAACTAAATAAAAAACAGTAATATAAATATACTTATGTTTTTAAGTAATATATTGTTGTTCATAATAGTATTATCTGTTTGTTTTTTAAATATTGTTTCTGGATTGACGCTTAATCATTATCATCAATTCTATTTTTTTCGTCTTCAGAAGCATTTCTTTTTGTTTTCTTTTTCCCAAATTTAGATCCAAAACTATATACTAATCTTAATTGTACATTTTGACGAGAACCGTTGGCTTCAATATTTGCTTTAATATTATCATAATTTACACGTCCAACAAAACCTCTATTTAAAACTTTGTTTATTCCTAAATTTACTTTTAATCTTTCATTTATAAATTTCTTACCAAATGAAAAACTTAAATCACCTATCCATCCAGAGTTTATTTGTCCTTCTAAAATACCTGACCCAAAAAAACTTGACATTTCTGCGTTTACATCCCATGGTAATTTATAACTTGCTTGTGTATACCAACCATAACTCCACTTAGAAAGTTTTAAAACAGGATTCAATTCATTAGATTGAAATTTATTATAATTAACTATTAAGCCAGAAAACCCTTCTACTCCTTTTATAAAATCTAATGGTCCAAAAAATCTAAAATTCCAATTTTTGCGATCTTGTAAATTAATTGTCGTTCTTGATATTTGTGCAGTAGTATCATCTTGCGAAATAAATAAAAATAAATTATCTTTTGTATCACTGTATCCTATTGTAAAAAAAGGTTGATTATCAAAAGTTAAATTAAATTGATAGTTATTTGTAAATGCAGGATTTAATGCAGGGTTACCCACTTCTGAAGTTAATGGATCATACAAAGTTACAAATGAATTTAAACTATTATAATTAGGCCTTCTTATTCTATAACTATACGCAAGGTTAGCACCCAATTCCTCTGTCAATTTTTTACTTACTGAAAGACTTGGAAAAAGCTTCGATATTTTGCGTTCTCTCGTATTATTTGTATTTGTTGATGTTCCTTTTGTATCACTATTCTCATAACGAAGCCCTCCAGAAAAAGACCAATCACCTATATTTGCATTTACCTTAGAATAAACAGCAAATATGTTTTCATCTATTAAAAAACGATTACTCGCATTTGTTTGAAAATTAAAATCACCAGTAACACTCTCTGTAAACAATTTTAAATCACTATCTGTATCTACTTTAGAATACTTAGTTCCAAAACTCAATTTCAAATCATCTGATAAAGTTCGAGTATAATCTATTTTTAATGTATTTATAGTGTATTTACTATTTTGCAAATAACGTTGATTTGTAAAAGGAATTGTATTTCCATTTACAGCATAAATATCATTCGTATTCTCATTCTTAAAATTGATATGATTAAAATCGGTAGTTAATTTATGAGATTCTGTTTTAAATTCATAATACGGGTTAATACTAAAGGTATTTCTACTTCTATCAAAAGTATTTTCAGTAACAAATTTATTAATACTAATAGGTGAAATAATATCCGTTACACTACTCGCAACTCTATCAGAAATTGTATTATCATAACGAGTACTTAACCCTATTGAGTGTTTTGTATTAAAATAATAATCAATACTACCACCAAACCATAATCGTTTAGGACTGAATGGTTCTCTAGTTCCTTGATTATATTGTGTATCTCCAACTTTTCTATTTATAAACAAATCATCTCTCCAAGTAGGACTAGAAAAACCTGTATTTAATTGCCAATTTAACTTGTTTTTATAACTTGCTAAAGATGCATTTGTGCCATATTCGACTCCTTCATCCTCTCCTATCCAAACACCTACATTTCCATGTGTTCCTAATCGTACATTTTTCTTCAGAATAATATTAATTATTGGCCCAGAACCTTCAGCATCAAACTCAGCTCCAGGTTGTTCTATCAACTCTACTTTAGCTATATTATCCGCTGGCAAATCACGAAGCAAAGTTTCAGTATCCATATAATCAGTGGTTTTTCCATTTATTAAAATTCTCACATCAGATCTACCTGCAAAACTAATTCCATTGTTAGTCACAATAACACCCGGAACTCGCTTAACAACATCTTGTAAATTACTATTTAATAATTCTGACTTTTCTAAATCAACGATTAGTTTCTCGGCTGTTTGTCTTATCACTGGTCTTCTACTCTTTACTACAACCTCATCTAATGATTCATTTTCTTCTTTAAGAGTAAAATTGAAAACTTTATCATCTGTAAGCTCAAAAAAAGTAATCGTTTCTGTCTTAAAACCCAACATTGAAACTTCTATTTTATAAAATCCTTTTTTTAGATTTGCAAACGTGAAATTTCCTTTTTCATCAGAAACAACTCCTTTAGGCACTTTGGTTTTTTCTTTTTCAAATAAAATAACATTTGCAAATGGTAAAGATTGGTTTTGTTTGTCTACAATTTTCCCACTTATATTATGTTGCGCATAACTTATGCTTGTATTTATTAAACAACATACTAATAAAAACTTTAATAATTTCATAAGGCGTAATTTTAGTTTTACACTTCAAAATTGAG
>CALISK010000320.1 GCA_938041625.1 uncultured Tenacibaculum sp.
TTGTTAGTTATATTAAATAAGGTTCTAATAGATTGTTGTGCTAAGTATTGATCGGGGCTATATCCTAAACAGATTAAATGACCTTTAGCAATTTCTGGAGCAAAAATGTTGGCTAGTTTATTAAACCATTGCCAAGGATGAATAGGTAAGAATAAATAATCTTCTACGTGGTGTCCTTTATCTTTAATTATTGTTTCGAATTTCTGTATGGTTTTTTTATCCAATTCTTGTTCAATAAGTGTTTTATAGGGTAATGATTCAATAGCTGCATATACTGCTTTTGTTTTATGACCCGCTAACCATAATAAAGAGAATGAATTTCCTGCTTCTGGAGTATATGAACGATAATCGCTACTATCAAAACCAATTCTTCCATTGTTAGCAACAAAACCAGGGTGTCCTTCTGTCATAGACTGTTCTATTGTTTGAAAATCTGCCGTTGCCAATTCTTTAGCTGTAGGGTTTCCTTTTGTTATTTTAAAAGCACTTCCATATAATGTACTTATGATCTCTTCTAAATATACAGGCATTTTTTGATCTGAAATACCTAACATTTTTCTAAATTCTTTGATGAAATGGATCGCATCAATTTCAGAAAGTATTTCGTTTTTATATTTTTGAATGGAGTTTTCATCAATTAACAAATGATTTAAGGCAAGTGGTTTTGCTTTAAATTCATAATAAATTTCTTTTGTATCAGCAATTACTTTGTATTGATTATACCCCTCTTCTAATTGTTGTGTAATTTCAGGTTTAATAAGTAGTTCATGTGAAAATTCACACAATGCTTTTTTTACTAATAATGTATTGGCTTTTAACCAAACTTTTGGTTGTATATGTTGTGTTGATTGTTGTGGAGATACCACATTATCTAATGTATTCATAGTACTTCTTTTTAAGGGTAAGAATGAATTAATTTGTTGTTGATAGCTTTGTTTGTTTAAGAATGTTAACTGTGCAGTTTTATGTGGAAGCTCTATAACATCTCCTAATTTGAAACCAATACGTTTACAGAGGGCAAACATTTTTTTATTTCGAATATCTGGTTCTACAACAATTCTATTTATAAGTAAATTGGTAAAAACAAAATCCATAATACATAGAAACATAAACCAGGTAAAGTTTGGAGTTTTTGGTATGCTTGGCGGAGCTACAATAATATGGATTCCACAATCTGAATATTTAGCATCGTAAAAGTTATGAATGTCATCTTTTTGTGGATTATAACGTTCTAAAACAAAGGCAGGTTTATTATTATACTCTCCAACAAAAACATCATAGTGTTTGGGGGTTAATAATTGTTTGTATTCTTTTTTTACTTCTTTTAATGTGGTGTTTTGCATTCCCCAGAAGACTGCATAATCTAACTGTACCCAATGATGTAAAAATTTGGAATCTTTTTCTATTTCAAAAGGACGAATAGTTATAGTGCCAAAATCAACATATTTTTTTGAAAAAACGGAAGTATTTATTTTCTCCATATTTTATGTTTTAATAAGTTGTTTTTGTGTTGTAAACTTAAATGCAAAAAAGTAGAGGAGTAACGTGATTATAAAACCTATAAGAGCAACAATGAAAGGTATTTGTAATCCAAAATTATCAACAATGATTCCTACATTTAATGAAGCTAATAAGACGCCTAAATTCTGAAAGAAATGTATTTTACTATAATCTATAGCATAGGAGCTAGGTGTACTTAATTCAAATAAGAGAATATCAAATTTTACTACCCCTTGAAAAATAGCCCAACCATAAATAATTCTACCTATTACTATAGATAATTCAAAAGGAATTCCTTGTAAACATAAACCGAATGTACCAATGAATAAGGCATTGATAATACCTTTATGACCATTTGATTTCCTTTTATTATTTATCCATAAAGCTATTAAAGCAACAAACCCGGGAATAGCATAAATAGTACCAGAAATAAGTTTTGTTTTGTATTGAGAGAGGCTTTCCCAATACAATGAAAAGAAGGGGCGTATTAAAAAATCACTGAAGTATAATATGAGCGTAATTACTCCTAATTTTAAAATGAAACCTTTAGATATAACAGCTGTTTTTTTTATTTTCGCTTTAGTTTCAGGAGCTATTATATTGGTTGTATATCTCTTGTTTTGTAATAAATATGCGCTCATACTCATTTGAATAAAATCGCCCGCTGCCATAATTAAAAATATAGAACGAGGATCTATGTAATCAACAGTAATACCACCTATAACTGCTCCTAAAATTCCGCCTAAATGAACAACCACAGATAATAATCCGATAGTGCTTGGATGTTCTTGTTTAGTTATAATTTTTAATATGTATGGATATACTAAAAGATAACTCCCTTTAAAAATGACCATTATTAATGAAATAATCCAGAAGTTTATGTAGGAGGTGGTATAAAAACAATATAGAGCTAAAATACCAGCGATAGCTTGCGTATATACTAAGATTTTAAGTTCAGAAACTCTTCTTGATATGTACGCCCAAAAAGGAAAAGCAATCATTATCATAAAACAAATAGCAGCAAAATAATATCCTACATTTTTAGGATCAGTAATTCCAAATCGCAATTCAAAAAACTGAGGATAAAAAGGATGCAGTAGATAATCACTAACCACTGCAACCAATGTCATAAGAATTAAAAAGTTTTTTAATTTCATATTATATAAATGAATTTATTTGAATCTCTTCTTCTTGAGACACTCCAAATTGTTGAAATGCAATTTTTTGTTCAATAGGATAATGTTCTATACCTGTTATTTCTTTAATGATGTATGAATTTCGATAAGCAACCATTCCTAAATCTGGTGTAACAAAACCATGCGTGTGTAGTTCTACATTTTGAACAAAAATTTCATTATGATTTTTATCAATACTATAGTTTCGCTCAACATCAAAACGGTTTTGTGTATCCCATTGAATTCTATTTTCTATTCCTTTTATAAAATCAGGTAATTGGTAAGAGTATCCTGTAGCTAGCACTAAACCTTCAGTTTCATGATAAAAGTATTTATCTTCTTCTGTTTGATGCAATTCTAATTGAATTGTATCATTGTTAATCTCCGTATTTATTAATTCAGTATTAGTACGTAATGAAATGTTTAATTTATTTTTTGCAACTACTCTTTTTGTATATAAAGTATCATGAATAGCTTCAATTAAACTTTCATTAATCCCTTTATATAAATGTTTCTGATTTTTAATTAAGAGATCTCTTTTTTCGGAAGGTAGCTTATAAAAATAATCTACATATTCAGGTGAAGTCATCTCTAAGGTTAATTTAGAATATTCTAAAGGAAAGAACCTTGGAGAGCGAGTAATCCAATTTAATTCATATTCTTTTGTATCTATTTCTTGCAATAAATCATAGAAAATTTCGGCTGCACTTTGTCCGCTTCCTAAAACAGTAATTTTTTTCTGCTTTTGTAGTTGTTCTTTAAAATTGAGGTATTGAGAAGAATGAATTGCTTTCCCTTTTAAATTTTTACAACATTGGGGTATGTAAGGCTGAGTACCTGTACCAAATATTATTTTTTTCGCACTATAAATTTTAATTTGATTTGTTTTTGTGCAAATGCTAGTAACTATATAAATACCTTTATTTTCATCATAATTAATATGAGTTACTTCTGTATTAAAATGAATGTTAGGCAGTTTTTTAATAGCCCATTTACAATATTGATTGTATTCGTTACGAAGCAATAGAAATTTTTCTCTTATGTAAAAAGAATAAATTCGACCTTGTTCTTTAATATAATTTAAAAAGCTAAAAGGGTTTGTTGGGTCTGCTAAAGTTACCAAATCGGCCATAAAAGGTACTTGTAAGGTAGTATCTTGTAATAACATTCCTGGGTGCCAGTTAAATTCTTCCTTTTTATCTAAGAAAATACCGTTTAAATTATCGATAGGTTCCGTTAAACATGCCAATCCTAAATTAAAAGGGCCAACACCAATGGCTATAAAGTCTGCAATAGAATTCTGATTCATTTTTTTTAGTTTTTTAGGGTATAGTTTTCTCCTGTTTCTTCAATCATTTTTACAATGTTTAGGAGGTTTGTAATGGTGTTTTTCGGATTAAGAATAGTAAACTTTAAATAAATTTTATCGTTTAATTTGGTACTAGCAATAGAGGCTTTACCAGATTTAAATAAGGTGTTTTTAATAGATAAGTTGATTTTATTATGTGTAATATTATCAACATTTTTTTCAGATTTATACCTAAAAACAACTGTGCTTAATTCAGGAAGATGTACGGTTTCAAAAGAAGAATTACTAATAAGATAATCATGTACTTTTTTAGCTAAAAAATGCACTTCTTCTAAGTAAGTTGCGATTGTTTTTGTGCCTAATGTTTTTAGTGTCAACCAAACTTTTAGAGCATCAAACCTTCTTGTAGTTTGTATTGATTTTTCAATTAAATTAGGTCGTTCAGTATCTTTATCTTCAATAGGATTCAAGTAATCAGCATAGTATGAAACATATTTAAAGCAGTCTTTGTTTTTAACTAAAAAAGCGCTGCAACTTATGGGTTGAAATAATGTTTTATGAAAATCTATGGTGATAGAATCCGCTATATTGGTACCTTTAAAAAGATGTTTGTGCGTATCTGTTAATACAAAACAACCTCCATAAGCACCATCTACATGCAACCACATATCTTGCTCTTTTGTTATTTTTCCTATGGTTTGTATAGGATCAAAACTACCGTAGTCGGTGGTTCCTAAAGTAGCAACCACAGCAATAGGTATATTTCCATCTTGCTTTGTTTTTTCTATCGCTAAAATGAGTTCTTCTGTATCCATTCTCATTTGAGCATCTACCTTAATAGGAATAACCGCATCATAACCTAAACCTAATAAAGCCGCATTTTTTTGAATACTGAAATGAGATTTTTCTGAGCAGAATATTTTAAAGTTACTAATCTCTTTAGACCAACCATTTTGTTTAATATTAAT
>CALISK010000321.1 GCA_938041625.1 uncultured Tenacibaculum sp.
AAAAACATCCTTGTTCATTTTTTGAAGAAAACATTCATTTTTGAAATTAATAAAAGAACTTCAAAAACGATTAACATTTTAAATAAGAAAGGAATAATTATTCAAATAAAAAAAACCTTAACAATTAGGGATTGCTCAAGGTTTTTTTATTTTAAAACTTCATTTTTTAAGGGATTATAAAAATGAAAAACTAAAGGGGATTATATAACTTATTACTTTATTTAAAACTTAACTACACTTCAAAGATACAATACATTTACATCTTTAAAAGTGATATTTCGATTGATCTATATTTACTGTAGATTAATGGGGTTAAGCAATAGATTAACAACATTTATTTATTTCTAAAAAGCAAAACTCTTTTCTTTATTAAATTGTTTGATAAGTTTCTACAGTAATATCTGCAATTACATCACCGGTATGTTTCGTTGTTAACGGTTCAAATAGTAAAATGTGTACTTCTTCTTTTGCTATAGGTTTATGTAAGACTCCTTTTGGTACCACATAAAATTCTCCTTCATTTATAGTTACCGAAGTATCTCCTTCTAAATCTATTTGTAATTGTCCTTTCATAACCATAAACAACTCATCTTCATTATCGTGCTTATGAAATACAAATTCCCCTTTTATTTTAGCTAATAAAATTTGCTGACCGTTTAGCTCTCCTATTTTCTTAGGTGACCAGTGATCTGAAAATAAGTTTAACTTTTCTTGAATATTAATTACTGCCATTGTGTATTTTTTACTTAGCTAAATTTACAACATTTTCAGTTTCAATTCTTGAAAGTTCTTTTAACTCATTTTTTTCATACAATTCTGGTAACTTAGATAAAGGAGTTCCTACTTCAGCTTTAAAATTTACGTAATCTTGAAAAATTACACCATCTACATTTCTACGATTGTAAGCGCTTCTAAAACGTACCCCTCCTTTATTAACACTATAACTATAGGCTAAATAATCAATTGTATTTGTTTCTGTATTTATCCAGTAATAAAATTTATCGTCAAAGTCTTTTCCTCCACCTTCTTCATTAAAACTAACTTTAACTACATTATAATTTTTATTCTTTATTAAAACAGTTCCTTTATATTCTTTTTTTACAGCCTTATCTTTTAATTTATAAGGTAATGTAGCAAAATATATTACTGAATTTAGAGATTCAGAATACCTTCCTTTATCTTTATCATTTAATACTACTTCAACTCCATCTATAGTTCTAGTTATATTTCCATTTTCAAGAACATCAATTACCTGTTTATCCTTTACAATTCTCTCTATCGAATACCTATAAGAAGTTCCATTATTAGTAAATGAATATTGTTTGTTTCTGAAAACGAATTTATAAGATGCTTTATCATACAAATCACCTCCATGAGCTTTGATTGCTCCGTTTATTATTGAATCCGATTTCGTTAACTTCTCTTCTTTCTTTTCTACTACTACAGTTTCTTTTTTAATTTCTTTGGTATTACAAGAAATCATTGTTAATGAAAGTACAGAAAAAACACATTTTAAGATTAGCTTCATTATATCTCTATTTTAGATTTTAAGTATGTCTAATTTTTAGTATAAACTTACAATATTGTGCAAATTAATTTTTTTACCCATGTATTATAAGTCAACAATATAATTTGTGATAACTTTACCATTAAAAAAAACATGTTTTTAAGTCTTCAAAGTTTAGTTTCTGAGTTTTCTTCTTGGGTATGGGGAATTCCTTTACTAATACTTCTTATTGGAGGAGGTTTATTCCTTTTTATATATTCTGGATTAGTTCCTTTTCGTTACTTAGGACATGGTATTGCTATTCTTAGAGGAAAATACGACAAACACAATTCTCCTGGAGATTTATCTCATTATGAAGCTCTTTCTTCTGCTATTGCTGCAACTGTAGGAATGGGTAACATAAGTGGTGTTGCCATTGCAATTGCAACTGGTGGACCTGGAGCTATTTTTTGGATGTGGATTAGTGCTTTTGTAGGTATGGCAACCAAATTTTTCACCTGTACTTTATCTGTTATGTACAGAGGAGAAGATGAAGAAGGAAATACAAAGGGAGGACCTATGTATGTTATAACAGAAGGCTTAGGTAAAAAATGGAAACCTTTAGCTGTATTTTTTTCAATTGCGGGTTTAATAGGTACATTACCTGCATTTCAAGCAAACCAACTTACACAAACTTTAGTAGATGTTTTTCAAGTAAAAGAGAGTAATCTTTTTGTTGCTAAATTATTATTAGGAATTACGATAGCAATTATTACTTCTTTAGTGATTTTTGGAGGAATTAAACGTATTGGAAAAGTAGCAGGTAAATTAGTACCTGTAATGGTCGTTATCTATTTGGTAACCGTATTAGCTATTTTAATTTTAAAAATTGAAAATATCCCTTCTATCTTTTCATTAATTTTTACAGATGCATTTTCAGGTAAATCTGTTTTAGGAGGTGCTTTAGGAAGTTTAATTATTATAGGTGTTAAAAGAGCTGCTTTTTCTAACGAAGCAGGTATTGGTACTGCTCCTATAATGCACGGAGCTGCAAAAACAAAAGAACCTATTAGAGAAGGTTTAGTAGCAATGCTAGGACCAGCTATTGACACACTATTAGTATGTACACTAACTGCTTTGGCTATTTTAGCTTCAGGCATTTGGAAAAACTTTGATGGTAACGGAATTTCATTAACCTTAACCGCTTTTGATTCTGTTTTACCTTATGGTTTAGGAAAAATTGTTTTAACCATCTGTGTTTTAATATTTGCTTTTTCTACGTTATTCACCTATTCATTTTATGGATACTCTTGTTTAAGCTTTTTAACCAATAATAAAATTGGGAAAAATTACAACTACATTTATATTGTAACGATAGTAGTAGCTTCGGTTATAAAATTAGAATTTGTTATTAATTTAATAGATAGTGGGTACGCCTTAATGGCAATACCCACTGTTATATCTACTTTAATTCTGGCTCCTAAGGTTAAAAAGGCTTCTAAAGAATATTTTAACAGGTTAAGAACTGAAAACTAAACTCATAAAAACTTTAAGTTATGGTGTATAAACATCAGTGATGTAAGAGCCAGAAACAACAACAAAGCTATTATTTAACATCACAGAACTAGCCAAAGTCGAAGCGTTAATCATAAAAGAAATTACAGGTCCCGATGACAAATTACTCACAGCACCAACAACACTATTTATTCCTGTTATATTCGTGTTTAAAAAATCCCTTACCATAACAGCTGAAGATGATTGAATACCGTTAAATATACCTGGTTGAACACCTAACGGAAAAGGTAAATTTTCTATATAAAGAGTTCCTGTCGGTGTACCTGTAGTGTAAACATGTCCAAACTCTATATTAAATGTAACCATATTACCTACTCTAGTATAGCTACCACGTTTTGGACCTGAATAAGTATATGTTCCTCCTCCACTTCCATCCAAAAATCTAGGAAAAAAGAAGCCCTGGTCATAAAAATCAGCTTTCATTAAACCAGCATTTGTTTTATCTGCAGCTGGTATAATTGCATCTGTACCATTGCTAGAAACTATAGTACCTTTATCTGTCCCTGGTGTGTATGATAAATTTGTGATAGTTCCATCTCCTCCTAAATACTTAGCATCTGCATATTCTTTCGTTATTAAAGACTTCTCATTATTTATGTCTGAAATTTCAACTTGATTTGCTCTTAAATTTTTAGAATTTAAGAGTATAAAAGCTCCTTCACCCGCGTTTAAGTTTATATTACCCCCTGAATTAATTGGTATATATGTTTTAGAATTAAGTTCTAAAGTATTTTTACTAATTTTAATACTAGTAATATTTTTATCTGCATCTGTATTACTATTATTCCCTATTAATATTTCTTTATTGTCAGGAATAATTATATTTGTAAAAGTTGTTACTAATTCCCCTCCTAAAACAAGTTGATTACTTGCTAATGTTAAACCATTTAAAGCTGATATTTTTAAGTCTTTTGAACTATTAATTACAGGCTTCAAAGGGTCTGTATTATCAATAGTAATATTGGTACCCGCTTGTATTTCTGGAACATCTTTTTTCGTTATAAAATCAGTGTCATTATTAAAATCCGATAAATTAACAGGTTTATTTTCAATATAATTTGGTTGACTGTTATCCGTTTCATTCCAATTTGATTGAACTTGAGGGCTTATTAAATCACTAAAATCAATTGTAAATGTTGTATTATCGTCTCTTGTAAAGGTAGCCACTCCATTAACATCAACATTACCAGAAACTAATCGAGATAAGTTAGTGTCATCCAAATAAATTGACAAATCTATTTCTTTAACTGCTACACCATCTTTTAATAACGCTAGTTTATTTCCTGTAATTTCTGAAAATGTATATTCAGGAATTTTACCTTCGATAGTATTAAGGAAATTATTGAAATCTACTTCAAAAATTGAGTCATCATCTCTAGTAAAAGTAGCTATTCCATTAGCAGCAACACTACCAGAAATTAATCGAGACAAATTAGTGTCATCTATATAATTTGCTAAATCAATTTCTTTAATTGTTACTCCATCTTTTAATAAGGAAAAAGTATTGTTTACAACCTCAGAAAAGCTGTATTCTGGTATTTTCTGTTCAGAAGCTACAACTACTTCTCCTTCAGAGTTAATAACAAACCTTCTATTGGAATCTCCTTTTCCCTGCTTACTATCAACATAACTATCAATCAAATCAGAATATTGTCCTTCTGTTGGTTTATCTCCCGTTTCAAAATAAGTTTTTAATTTTTGTTTACTTTGCTTCATCTTTATTTTTTCTATAAAAAAAAGAAAAAGATTCCATCAAAATATGTAAAAACAAAGTTGATTTCTGTAGTTACAGTAAAACACTTCTTTTAGAATTGAATTCACTTTAAACTTAAAGAACTCTTTTTATTCCTTCAAAATTCTGTTTGTATTCAGAAGGAGTACATTTTTTGTGTGTTTTAAAAACACGATTAAAATTGGACACATTGTTAAATCCACAATTGTAAGCTATTTCTGCTATAGAAATATCTTTCTCTAACAACCAACGAGTAGCAAAACCAATTCTAACATCATTTAAATACTCTATAAAAGTTTTACCTGTTCTCTTTTTTATAAACCTACTAAAAGAGACTTCTGTCATATTTAACATGTTTGACATTTCACTAACTTTTATTTTGTTTTGAAAATTACTTTGTAAATAATCATGTACTTTTTTTATTTTATCACTATTATGAAAAGCCTCTATTGTTGGCGAATAAGAAGACAGTTTTTGTTGATTTTTTGAAATAGCTAGAGAATGTAGGATAGTAATAAAACTAAAAAAATAATCCAACCCTTTTAACTTTGACAATTTCTTTAGTTTGGGATATATTTTTTCCGCTGTCTCTTTTGAAAACAAAATACCGAAAGAAGCTTGTTCAAACATTTCTTTAATCGGTTTCATTAAAGATCTACTTAATAATTCTTGTTGAAATAAATTATTATGAAACTGAATGGTTATTTCATGAATTTTTTTCTCAATACAATTATGCGTTATCCAACCATGAGAAAGATTAGGCCCCACTAATACAAGCTCTATATTATCAATTTCCATCATATGATCCCCTATAAATCTTCGAACTCCTTTGCCATTATAAATAAAGTTTAGCTCAAATTCAGGATGAAAATGTATTGGAAAATCAAACTTATTTTTAATTCGATCAAACACCAAAAAACAGTCATTCAAAGTTAAAGGCGTAATTTCCCTATGTATATTTTGCTCTAAAAAACCCATTTCTTAGAATTCGTTAATAAATCGATAAAATAATGTTACACACTAAATAAACTCAGTGCTATTTTTGTAAATCTACATAAAATTATAAATTTTCTATAAACTTTAACAAAAGATCGTAAAGACAAATGGATATCGTTGAAAACTTAAAAACAAACCTTGAAACTGAACTTGACAACATTCTTTCTTTTTGGAAAAACAGTACTATCGACACAGAACAAGGTGGCTTTATAGGACATATTGATTATCCTAATATTAGACAATTAAAAAGTAATAAAGGTATAATTTTAAATACGAGAATATTATGGTCTTTTTCTGCTGCTTCTAATTATTATAAGGATAACAGGTATGCTAATCTTTGCAAAAGGAGTTTTACCTATCTTAAAAATCACTTTAAAGACACTGTTTTTGGCGGTGTTTTTTGGGAGGTAGATTACCTGGGGAATCCTGTAAACAAAAAAAAACAAAGTTATGCACAAGCTTTTGCTATATATTCACTTTCTGAGTATTATCTCTTTTCAAAAAATGAAGAAGCAAAATCTTGGGCCATAGAAGTTTTCAATTTAATAGAAACAAAAACATTAGACACAAAAAACAACGGCTACATTGAAGCTTTTAATGAAGATTGGAGCGATATAGAAGATATGCGATTAAGTGAAAAAGATGATAATGTAGCAAAAACAATGAATACACATCTTCACATTTTAGAAGCTTATACTACTTTTTATAAAATTCACCCAACAAAAAAAGTAAAAACAGCATTGCTTAATTTATTGAAAATATTCAGAGATAAATTTATTAGTGATAATCATCATTTTCATTTGTTTTTTGACAAGCAATGGAATTTAAAAAGCACTGTTTTCTCTTATGGTCACGACATTGAAACCTCTTGGTTACTTATAGAAGCTGCAAAAGTGATTAATGAAGAGTCTCTCTTAAAAGAAACTGAACAAATTGCATTAAAAGTTGTAAATCGATTTATAACAGTTGCTATCGACAAAGACAATGGTGTTATGAATGAAATAAACACAGCAACTGGCCATATAGATACTGATAGACATTGGTGGCAACAAGCAGAAGCAATTGTTGGTTTGTACTATGCATATAAAATAACTAAAGAATATATATATATTGAAAAAGCTTCTCAAATATGGGTTTTTATAGATACATATATCATTGATCACAACCATGGAGAATGGTATTGGCTGGTAGATAAAAACGGGAAACACAATCTTGAAGATGAAAAAATAGGTATGTGGAAATGCCCTTATCACAATAGTCGAGCCTGCCTTCAAATTATATCGTAAGTAATAACATCTATTTTCTTTTCTAATTTTTTAAATAAACATTTTAATTTTCTTGAAACTTATTCATTAAATCTCGTTTTATTTTTGAATAAAGGTAACAAATGATAAAATAGTATCATTTTATTCTCTTTTCTAAAATTATTTTCGCAACACCTTTCAATCATAAATTACGCACAATTAAAGCCACAATATTATCAATCACACATTTTTAATACTATTAAAACACGAAATACACAAAGAGAAAGTTGTCTTTTTTAAAAAAAACAACTACAAAAACAAACATCTAATTTTATTTCTTTTTTATTTTGTTGTTTTTTCATTACTGACTATTTCTTGTAAGTCTACCTCATTAATAAACAATAATGAAATTGTTTTAGCGGACGCTAAAGCCAAAAAACAAGTAAAAAAACTATATCAAAGAATTAAAAACACTGCAAAAAAAGGAATTGCTTTCGGACACCAAGACGCTACCGCTTATGGAATTGGTTGGAAAAACAATGGGAATATTTACAAAAGTGATGTAAAAGAGGTTTCTGGCGATTACCCAGCTGTATATGGTTTTGATATTGGCCATTTAGAATTAGATCATCTTTTTAATTTAGATACTGTCAATTTTAAATTGATGAAAAAATTAATTAAAAAAGCACATAAAAACAATGGTATTATTACCATAAGCTGGCACCCAGACAACCCTAAAACTAATAAAAGTAGTTGGGACACAACCTCAACTGTAAAACAAATACTTAGAGGTGGTTCTTTACATAACAAATATAAAAATTGGTTAAAAAAAGTAGCTAATTTCATGAAAGGGCTTAAAAATTTTATTGGCCCACAAGTTCCTATTGTTTTTAGACCTCTTCATGAAATGAATGGAAATTGGTTCTGGTGGGGAGCTACAAGTTGTACACCTGATGAATACAAACGTTTGTGGCGTGAAACTGTCTATATTTTAAAAGATGATTATAATGTACATAATTTACTATACTTATACTCTCCTAACACTTTAAATTCTGAAGAAGAGTTTTTAAAATTTTATCCTGGCGATGAATATGTGGATATACTCGGTTTGGATATCTATCAAAAAGGAACTTTCGAAGAATTCACTACAATTTTAAACAGAGATTTGGCTGTATTAAAAAAAGTAGCCTCTCAAAAAAATAAACTTTTTGCACTTTCAGAAACAGGATATGACATGTTAAAAGGAAAACCTAAATGGTGGACAGAAGTTTTACATAAAGGAATTTCAAATTCTGGAATTGCTTGGGCTTTATTTTGGAGAAACGCATGGATGAACCATTATTTCGTTCCTTATAAAGGACAAGAAACAAGCGCCAACTTTAAAGAATTTAAGAAGCTATCAGATATTCTTTTTTTAGAAGACATTAAAAAAGTTAAATAATATATTTTATAAAACAATGCAGAAATTAAAACTTAAAGAAAAAATAGGGTATGGATTTGGTGATTTTGCATCCTCTATGTTTTGGAAGCTTTTCACCATGTATTTACTGTTTTTTTATACAGACGTTTTTGGTATTTCTGCTGCTATGGTAGGTACCATGTTTTTAGTAACCAGAGTTTTTGATGGCTTAAACGATCCTATTATGGGAATTATTGCTGATAGAACTAACACAAAATGGGGGAAGTTTAGACCCTATCTTTTATGGATGGCGATTCCCTTTGCTGTAGTTGGTGTCTTTACTTTTACAGTACCAAATTTTGATCCTTCAGGAAAATTAATATACGCTTATATTACATATACTTTAATGATGATAGTATATACTGCTGTTAATGTTCCTTACGCATCTTTATTAGGAGTCATGACTTCTAATATTAAAGAGCGAACTTCTTTAGCTACCTATCGATTTATTTTTGCTTTTGCTGGTAGTATTTTAGTCCTTGCTTTTGCAGAACCTTTAGTAAGTATATTTAGTAAAACAAATACAGTTGGTATAGAAAATCAAGCTAAAGGATGGCAATACACAGCAATTATATTTGCTGCTATTGCTGCTATTCTTTTCTATTTCACTTTTTTACTAACCAAAGAAAGAATCACCCCTTCTAAAGAACAAAAAACAAATTTAAAAGCAGATTTGAAAAATTTGGCAAAAAACAAACCTTGGTTCATCTTGTTAGGCGCCGGAGTTTGCGCCTTAATTTTCAACTCTTTAAGAGATGGATCTACAATCTATTACTTTAAATATTACTTTGAAAATCAAGATGCTTTTAAACTTCCCGTTTTAAATATTGATATCACCTATAGCACCTTGTATTTAGTGCTTGGTCAAGCAGCAAATATCCTTGGTGTTATACTAGCCAAACCTATTTCAGCAAAAATGGGTAAAAAATACACCTTCTTTACTGCTATGGTTGTAGCAACTATTTTAAGCTGTATTTTCTTTTGGTTTGAAGAAAGTAATTTAGAATTAATATTCATTTTCCAATTCTTAATTAGCACTTGTGCTGGAATTATCTTTCCGCTACTATGGTCTATGTATGCAGACATTGCAGATTTCTCTGAATGGAAAACAGGAAGAAGGGCTACTGGCTTAATCTTCTCTTCCTCATCAATGTCTCAAAAAATGGGATGGACCTTAGGAGGAGCACTTACCGGATGGATGCTAGCTTATTATGGTTTTGAAGCCAATGCTACCCAAAGTGAGAATGCTAAAGAAGGAATTCGCATGATGCTTAGCTTTATTCCTGCTATAGGAGCTATTGGTTCAGCAATATTCATTTACTTCTATAAATTGGATGATGCATTTGTATTAAAAATAAATAAAGAATTAACAGAAAGAAGAAAAACAGAATTTTAATATATTCTTATGGCTAACAAAATAAAATTGTCTCCCAAACTAAGACTTAAGAACATGTTCAAAGAACATGAAACTTTACTTACCGCAAAAAACACTCCTACACAAGAATACAATGGTATTTACCAACGGTATAAAAATCCAATAGTAACAGCAAATCATATTCCTTTAAACTGGAGATATGATTTAAATTTAGAGACCAATCCTAAACTACAAGAACGTATTGGTGTAAACGCAACATTTAATGCAGGTGCTATAAAGTGGAAAGATAATTATGTACTTTGTGTACGAGTAGAAGGTTATGATCGTAAATCTTTTTTTGCGATTGCTGAAAGTCCTAACGGAATAGATAATTTTAGATTTTGGGACACACCTATTTTTATGCCTGAAACCGAAGACCCAGATACAAATGTGTATGATATGCGTTTAATAGCTCATGAAGACGGATGGATATACGGTATTTTTTGCACTGAACGAAAAGACCCTAAAGCACCTGGCGGAGATACATCTAGCGCAATTGCTAGCGCTGGTATTGCTAGAACTAAAGATTTAATAAACTGGGAACGTCTTCCAGATTTAGTAACTCCTTCTGATCAACAACGAAATGTCGTTTTGCATCCTGAATTTGTGAATGGAAAATATTGTTTATATACAAGACCTCAAGATGGATTTATAGAAACTGGCTCTGGTGGAGGTGTAGGAATAGGGTACACTAACTCTATGGAGAAACCAGTGATTTTAGAAGAAAAAGTCGTTTTTAATAAAAAATATCATACTGTATATGAGCTTAAAAATGGTTTAGGTCCTGCACCTATAAAAACCTCAGAAGGCTGGCTTCATTTAGCACATGGTGTTCGTAATACTGCAGCTGGTTTACGATATATATTATATGTTTTTATGACTGAATTAGATGATATCACCAAGGTAAAACATCAACCTGCAGGCTATTTTATGGCCCCTAATGAAGATGAAATTGTAGGTGATGTTAGTAACGTATTATTCTCTAATGGTTGGATAAATAATGATGACGGAACCGTTTTTATATACTACGCATCTTCAGACGTTAGAATGCATGTAGCAGTTTCATCACTAACAGAATTAATTGATTATTGTAAAAACACTCCAGAAGACTCATATAGAAGTATCACCTCTGTACAATCTATTTTAAAACTTATTGAACATAATAAAAAATATATTTAGAAAAGGAGAAGTAGATTTTTTTACATTAAAAAAACCTTAGCTATAAATAGCTAAGGTTTTTTATTCTAATCAAAAT
>CALISK010000322.1 GCA_938041625.1 uncultured Tenacibaculum sp.
TTTTACTGTTCAATTAATATTATATCGATGAACAAGAAAGTTATTTTAATGATTTTAGATGGTTGGGGTATTACTCAAAAGCCAGAAGTATCTGCTATATATAATGCAAAAACACCTTTTATAAATTCATTATATGATAAATTCCCTCATTCAGAATTAAGAACAGATGGAGAGTATGTAGGTTTGCCTACAGGACAAATGGGGAATTCTGAAGTAGGGCATATTAATTTAGGTGCAGGTAGAATTGTATATCAAAACTTAGCTAAAATTAATAAAGCGATAACTGACGATACATTAGCCAAAGAAAAAGAATTATTAAAAGCTTTTGAATATGCTAAATCTAATAATAAGAAAGTTCATTTATTAGGTTTAGTTTCTGATGGAGGAATTCATTCACATATAAATCATATAAAAGGATTACTTTCTGCAGCAAATGATCACGATTTAAAAAATGTGTATTTACATGCTTTTACAGATGGTAGAGATACAGACCCTAAATCGGGTAAAAGTTTTGTGAATGACATTCAAAATTTCATGGAAACTACTACTGGTGAACTAGCAAGTATTACAGGTAGGTATTATGCAATGGATAGAGATACTAGATGGGAAAGAATAGCTTTAGCCTACGAGGCCTTGGTGAATGGAGTAGGAACGTTCTCTGGAAATGCTACTGAAAGTATCGTGAAAAGTTATGAAAATGGAGTAACGGATGAGTTTATAAAACCGATTATTATGGTTGATGAAAAAAATCAACCTAAAGCTAAAATAGAGGAAGATGATGTGATTATTTTCTTCAATTTTAGAACAGATAGAGGAAGACAACTTACAGACGCTTTAAGTCAAAGAGATTTTTCTGAATTTAAAATGAAAAAAATGCCTTTGTATTTTGTTACTATGACAAATTATGATGCTACCTTTAAAGGAATGCATGTTATTTATGATAGTAATAATATAGAAAATACGCTAGGAGAAGTATTATCTAAGGCTAATAAAAAGCAGATTAGAATAGCAGAAACAGAAAAATATCCGCACGTTACTTTTTTCTTTTCAGGAGGAAGAGAAAAAGAATTTGATGGAGAAAAACGTTTATTGTGTCCTTCACCTAAGGTTGCAACTTATGATTTAAAACCAGAAATGAGTGCTTACGAAATAAGAGACGCAATTTTACCAGAATTGGAAAAAGGAGAAACAGATTTTATTTGTTTAAACTTTGCTAATGGAGATATGGTAGGACATACAGGTGTTTTTGAAGCTGCTGTAAAAGCATGCGAAACAGTTGATAATTGTGTGAAAGAAGTAATTACTACAGGATTAGATAATGGATATACCACTTTATTAATTGCAGATCATGGAAATTGTGAAACGATGATTAACCCAGATGGTTCTCCAAATACGGCACATACAACAAATCCAGTTCCATTAATTTTAGTTGATAAAGAATTAAAGTCAATAAAAAATGGTATTTTAGGTGATATGGCTCCAACTATTTTAAAATTAATAGGAGTTGAACAACCTAAAGAGATGACGCAATCTCCGTTAGTCTAAATACAATCCAATGAAAAAAATAATAGTCGCTTTATCCGTTTTTATAATTACATCATGTGCAATCCATAAAAAAGTACAAGCAACTAAGAATGAAAGTGGTCATTTAGTAGGTTATGCTATTAAAAAAGATTTTCAGCAAGAGCCTTATGGGAGTAAATGGTTTACGGGGCGTTATAATAATTATAAAACTGATAAGGAGATTATAGAGAACTTGAAACTATATTTAAAAGATGTTGAAATTAAAGGTTTTATGGGAACTTGGTGTGGAGATAGTAAACGCGAAATACCTCATTTTTATAGAATTTTAGAAGAAGCAAATTTTAATCAAAAAAACGTATCGTTAATAACAGTTAACAGACAAAAAACGGCGCAAGGTTTAGAAAAAGGATACGATCTTTTACGTGTTCCTACATTTATCTTTTATAAAAACGGAAAAGAAATTGGTCGTTTTGTAGAACACACTGTTAATAACGCCACGTTAGAACACGATTTACTTCAAATTGTTTCAGGTAAACCATATAAACATGCTTATGAATAATAAAACAAATATGTTTACTCATTAATTTTGATGAATAAAGTATATTTGTACTCTTAATTTTTCTACAAGAGATGATTATACAAAAAACTAGAGAAGAAATAGAATTAATGCGAGAAAGTGCTTTGGTAGTTTCTAAGACATTAGGGATGTTAGCTAAAGAAGTAAAACCTGGAGTTACTACTTTGTATTTAGATAAATTAGCAGAAGAGTTTATTAGAGAACAAAATGCCATTCCTGGTTTTTTAGGATTATATGATTTTCCAAATACTTTATGTATGAGTCCAAACTCTCAAGTTGTACATGGTATTCCAAATGATAAACCTTTAATTGAAGGCGATATTATATCGATAGATTGTGGTGCTATAAAAAATGAATTTTATGGAGATCATGCGTATACTTTTGGGGTTGGAGAGATTGCCCCTGAAACTCAAAAATTATTAGATATAACAAAAGAAAGTTTATATGTAGGAATTCGTGAGTTAAAGATTGGAAATAGAGTAGGAGATGTAGGGTATGCAATTCAGCAATTTACAGAGAAACACGGTTATGGTGTAGTTCGTGAATTAGTTGGGCATGGATTGGGTAAAACAATGCATGAAGACCCAGAAATGCCAAACTATGGAAGAAGAGGTAGAGGTAAGAAATTTGTAGAAGGAATGGTAGTGGCTATTGAACCAATGACAAATATGGGAACGCATAAAATTCGTCAACATAAAGATGGTTGGACAATTACTACTTTAGATGGGAAACCTTCTGCTCATTTTGAACATGATGTAGCTATTGTAGATGGAAAACCAGAATTACTATCGACATTTAAATATGTGTATGAGGCTTTAGGAATAGAAAGCAATGAAGAAGATGAGTTTAGAGCATAGGATAGTTATAGAAAAGTATTCCTTTCTTTAGTCTATGTTTTTAAACCTAATTCTAAATTAAAACAATATAAATTGTCTCTTTTTAAAACAATATTAAATACGATTCCACGTCCTTTTTTAATAAAAGCAAGCTACCTTGTTAGGCCACTATTGTCTTTATGGTTAAAAGGGAAGAAGTTTACAGACCCTATTGATGGAAAATCATTTCGGAAAATGCTTCCTTATGGGTATGAAGTACAGAGACAAAATGTTCTTTCTCCAAGTACATTGTCATTAGAAAGACATCGTTTGTTGTGGTTGTATTTAGAAGATGAAACGGATTTTTTCACTTCAAAAGAAAAGAAAAAATTATTGCATTTTGCACCAGAGCAATGTTTTTTAAAGCGTTTTAGGAAGTTAAAGAATCTAGAGTATACAACTACAGATTTAGAATCACCAATAGCGGATGTAAAGGCAGATATTTGTGATTTACCTTTTGAAAATAATTCGTTTGATATTATTTTTTGTAACCACGTTTTAGAACACATTCCAGATGATAGGAAAGCAATGCAAGAGTTATATAGAATTTTAAAACCTGGTGGATTTGGAATTTTTCAAATTCCGCAAGATTTATCTAGAGACTTAACTTTTGAAGATGATTCTATAACAGACCCAAAAGAAAGAGCAAAGATTTTTGGGCAGTATGATCATGTTCGTGTATATGGAAAAGACTACTTTAATAAACTTCGATCTATAGGCTTTAAAGTTGATGAAATAGATTATACGCAACAGCTTTCTCAAGAATTAGTTGAAAAATACGGATTGGCAAAAGGAGAAATTTTACCAGTTTGTTCTAAATAATAGTTTCATTCGGAAACTATTTTTAGTCATTCGGAAACATAATCTCCTAAACTTATTTTAAGAGTCTCATTTTTATGATATAAATGAAAAAAATCATAAAGATGAAGACAAAATTACTTTTTTTAGGATTGCTAATAACAATACAAAGTTTTAGCCAAATTGTTACTATACCAGATGCTAACTTTAAAGCATACTTACTTGGAAATACAAGTATTAATACGAATGGAAATACAGAAATTGAATATAGTGAAGCAAGTTCTTTTACAGGAACTATCAATTGTTCAAACAGAAGTATTTCTGACTTAACAGGAATAGAAGCATTTGTTAAATTAACGATTTTAGATTGTAATGACAATCAACTAACCACACTTAATACAACAAACAATCTTGATTTATTTTTGATAAAATGCGATAGAAATTTATTGACCTCATTAGAT
>CALISK010000323.1 GCA_938041625.1 uncultured Tenacibaculum sp.
ATGCTGTTTATATCTCAAGTTACGACAGCTCAAAGAAACATGAAAATTCCAACTGATCCTTCTGTAAAAACAGGAAAACTTTCTAATGGAATGACTTATTTTATTAAACAAAATGCTAAACCAGCCAATAAAGTAGAACTACGTTTAGCCATTAATGCAGGTTCTGTATTAGAGGATGATGATCAATTAGGATTAGCTCATTTTATGGAACATATGAACTTTAATGGTACTAAAAATTTCAAAAAAAATGAACTAGTAGATTATCTACAATCTATTGGTGTAAAATTTGGTGCTCACTTAAATGCTTATACTGGCTTCGACCAAACAGTATATATTTTACCAATACCTAGTGATGATGAAACTAAATTAAATAAAGGTTTTCAAATTGTTGAAGATTGGGCACATGGAGCTTTATTAGAAGGAAAAGATATAGATGAAGAGCGTGGTGTTGTTTTAGAGGAATATCGTTCTCGTAGAGATGCTAATTCTCGTATGTTAGAAAAATATATCGATAAAATCGCTTATGGTTCTAAATATGCTAAACGTCTTCCTATTGGAACAAAGAAAAGCATAGAAACATTTAAACATGAAAGTATTCGTCGTTTTCATAAAGACTGGTATCGCCCAGATTTAATGGCTGTAATTGCTGTCGGTGATGTAGATGTAAATGTTTTAGAAGAAAAAATAAAAAAACATTTTGGAAGAATTCCTGCACCAAAAAATCCAAGAAAACACGAAAGCTACACTTTAGAAAATCATAAAGAAACTTTTATTGCTATTGAAGCAGATAAAGAAGCTGCTTTTTCTCGTGTAGAATTAATGTATAAAGATTATGAAGATTCAAAACCAAATGTAACCGTTGTTGACTATAGAAATTCTTTAGTAAAATCATTATTCACCCAAATGATAAATGAACGATTTAATGAATTGCGTAATGGAGACAATCCTCCTTTTGTATTTGGTTTTAGTTATCATGGTGGTACACTTGCTAAAAATAGAAAAGCATTTCAATCATCAGCTACTACTAGTGCCGAAGGGCAATTAAAAGGTTTAGAAGCTTTATTAACTGAAAACGAAAGAGTAAAAAGATTTGGTTTTCAAAATGGAGAATTAGATAGAGCAAAAAAGAACCTAATTTCTCGTATGGAAAAATCTTTTAAAGATAAAGATAAGTTAGAATCTAATAGGATTGTTCGTAAATATGTGTCTGGATTTCTTGGCAACAGTCCTGTACCTAGTATTGAATGGGAATACAAAGCTTATTTAGGCCTTTTACCTACTATTAAATTAGAAGAAGTAAATAAACTTATTAAGAACTATTTACATGATGATAACCGTGTAATTGTTATTACTGGCCCAAAAAAAACAGTTACTGAAGCACAAGTTACTAAAGCTCTTAACGATGTTAAAACGAAAGAATTAAAACCTAAAAAAGAGGAAATTGTAGCTAGCTCTATGATTACAAAATTACCTAAGTCAGGTACTATTATAAAAACATTAAAAAACAGCAAGTTAGGTACTAAAACATTAATACTTAGTAATGGTGCTAAAATAACTTATAAGAAAACGGACTTTAAAAATGATGAAGTTTTATTTACCTCATTTAGTTATGGTGGTTCTTCTTTATATTCTGATAAAGAATTAAAAGCCACTTCTTTTGGTAATAGAGGTCTTACTCAAGCTGGTATTAACGGATTTAAAGTTAATGATTTATCAAAAATGTTGTCAGGTAAAATTGTAAGAGTCAATCCTTATATTAGAAATCTTAGTGAAGGATTTACAGGTTCTGCTTCTCCAAAATACCTAGAAGAACTGTTTCAAATGGTACACTTATATTTTACTTCTCTAAACAAAGATGAAAAAGCCTTTAAATCATTTATTAGTAAGCAAAAAAGTTTTTTAGGTAATTTATTAGCAAATCCTAATTTTTACTTTCAAAAAGAAATGGGTGATTTTATAAATGCGGGCGATAATCGTTATACTGGTTTTCCTTCTGCTGAAAAATATGATCAAATAGATTATAATTTAACATATAAAAAATACCAAGAACGTTTTGCTAATGCTGGTGACTTTAATTTCTATTTCGTTGGTAATGTTGATGAAAAAAAATTAGCAGAACTTGCTAGTAAATATATAGCAAACTTACCAAGTAATAATTCTAAAGAATCTTATAAAGTAAGTTCTTTTAGACCTTTATCTGGTTCACATAAAAAAATTGTAGAAAAAGGTAAAGATCCTAAAAGTAGTGTAAAAATTACTTATCAAGGTGAAGCTAATTATAATGAAAAAGATGCCTTAGCTTTTGAATTTTTAGGAGAAGTTATTGGTATTAAATTAACTGAAAAGCTACGTGAAAAAGAAAGCGGTGTATACTCTGCTGGTGCAAGAGGTAGTATGAGGAAAACTCCATATGGCAGTTATAGTTTTTCTATAGGTTTTCCTTGTGCTCCTGAAAATGTTGAAAAACTAAAAAACATTTCAGTTGCGGAAGTTGAAGTTGTTATTAAAAATGGCCCAAGTCAAGAAGATTTAATGAAAGCTAAAAAAGCTATGATAAATGATCATAAAGAAGACTTAAAGAAAAATAGGTTTTGGTTAAATACTATTGAAAGTATTGATTTTTCAAATGGTAACCCTGAAGCTATTTTTACTTTTGAAGATAGAGTTAATTCTATTACTACAAAAGATATTCAGATAATTGCTAAAAAATATTTATCTAAAGGTTATATTCTAGGCATATTAAATCCTGAGAAATAATTTCATATAAAACAATAACTTAATTAATATTTAAAGAGGCACATTTATTAAACGTGCCTCTTTTTTTATGAAATTAAATCAATCTTAATTTTTATAGTAAAATTTTATAATGGAATTCCTATACAAACTCCTGGAACTTTTATTGAAGGTGTAAAACATTGAAATTTACAATTCCCTAAAAAGCTAAGACAATCTGAAGCTGTGTAACATTTTGAATTAGAGAAACACGCATGTTTTAATGTTCCTCCATTAATAACTTGTTGTTCTTTTTTACTTAATTGTTTAATCTTATTTAAATTTAATATTTTTTTCATCTTTCTATTTTTAATTAATGTTATTATCTACAATTTCTAGCTCCTTGTTGAGCTATTACGCATCCATAGTTTCCATTTTCATCAAAACCACAACAATGACCAGGAATATTACAATTTCCCAAAATACCATTGCTACATTGTTTTTTAGAATCTCCTCCTCCATTAATCGTTTTCTGAACTTCTTTACTCAATAATTGAGTTGTTTTTATACTTAATAAATTTTTCATATTCTATTTTTTTTCGTCTCCTTGAATTCCACAATAACATTTAAAATAATAAGGGTTAATAGGCCCTTCATTACATGCGTTTATACAAGTATCAGTTGCCCATCCTCCATGTATAGTTTGCTGCTCTTCTCTATCTAATTGCTTGGTCCCTTTTAGATTTAATAATTTTTTCATTTTTAATTGTTTTTAAATTTTGTTTTTAATACATCTTTAAACATTTGCGCTATATGCTTATTTTTATCTTATTTTAATAAGATTTTATGATGCTATAATAAACACTAGTAAACTTATTATTGTCTAAAATTGGGCTTTTTAATAGACAACTACAATAGTAAATTCATGAACTTAATCTATAAATTCATCTACGTTTCATAAGGCTTTTATATACAAAAAAAACCTCTTAAAATAATTAAGAGGCTTTCCTTTTAGTTTTAAATCTATCTTTTTTTAGTTTAAAAAACTTGTGAAATCTATTCCAGAATATTCTTCGTAACTACAATTACGAGTATTTAAATTTCTATAAGGTCGTGCTATAATAATCAATCCTTCCGTTCTATCATTAATAATACCTTTAACTACATCACATCTATCTCTACTTACATAACTTTCATTACTTTGACTATTATTTAAAGGATGAGCAGAAGATATAATTGTATCTGTATAACCTGTTGTTGTTATATTAGAAATAAGACCATTTGGTAAATACAGTTCTAAACAATCATCATTTAAGAGCGACATGATATATAAATTAAATAAACTTTCTGTTTGAGGTGCTGAAGTAGGTGTTTCACCAGGAGGTCTAGGACGATCATTCGGTCTTCCACATTT
>CALISK010000324.1 GCA_938041625.1 uncultured Tenacibaculum sp.
CCTATTGCTAAAATAACTTTTGAAACTATTTTTTTATTTTATGCTTTAGCTAACAAAAGTTTAGTTGAAGAAGGAAAAGCAGTTTTTACTGAATTAAAAAAAGGAATTATTGAAGGTAGAAATCGATTGTCATGGATTGTTGGTCGTGATACCTCTAAACTCAATAAACAAGAAATTATAAAAGCTGTTTTTGAAACACTTTCAGAAAATTTGAGTGATGGTGTAATTGCACCTCTTTTTTACTATGCTTTTTTAGGAATTCCTGGTGCTATGTTATACAAAATGGTAAACACTTTAGATTCTATGATTGGTTATAAAAATGAACGTTATATAAATTTCGGGAAATTTGCTGCAAAATTAGATGATGTTTTTAATTATATTCCTGCTCGTTTAACAGCTTTTTTAATGTTACTCGTTACTTTTAAAATTCATAAACTTCCTTTTGTTTGGCAACAAGGAAAAAATCACGCAAGTCCAAATGCTGGATATCCAGAAGCCGCTTTAGCCATCATTTTGAATTGTCGTTTTGGTGGGCCTAATTTTTATCACGGTGCTTTAGTTGAAAAACCCTTCATAGGAACTAACGATAGAATTATTAAGGAATTTGAATTTAAAAAAGTTGCTTCCATTAATCACACAGTTACTCTTATATTTGTTGTTCTTATAGCTATATCCATTTTTATATTTAAGTATTAGAGAAAACCAATCACTAAAAAAGAAAAACAAGGGATTTAAACCTCTCGATCTCATTTATGAAACGATATATTATTACAGGTGCTCCTGGAACAGGAAAAACTACATTGATTGATGCTTTACGTGTTGACGGTTTTTATTGTTTTGAAGAAGTATCTCGTAGAATTATCATTTCAGAACAGCAAAATAACGGAAACAAAACACCTTGGGAAGATGTAATAGGTTTTACAAACTTAGTTTATAAAAAAACTATAGAAGAACTTAAAACACCTGTAGACAAACAGGCTTTTGTTGATCGAAGTTTAGCAGATAATATTGCTTACTTAAAATTGAATCAAAAAAATATAGACAATAAATTTTCTAATTTTGAGTATAAAAAATATTATCACACTACCGTTTTTATCTTAACTCCTTGGAAAGATATTTATATAGAAGATCCTCAACGATTGCAATCTTTTGAAGAAACAAAAAAACTACATGAATTATTTATAGAAATTTATACTGACTTAGGATTTTATATTGAGGTTTTACCACAAAAAACTATTAAAGAACGGCTTAAATACATAAATGATTTTTTAAAGAAGCCCTAATATAATACCTCAAAAACACTCTTCTATACCGTTAATTAAATCACTTATGATATAAATTCATAGCAATGTAAGTTTTAACAGTAATTTTAAGCTAAACAAACTACTATATTATGGATATTGAAATCACATTTATAAATAATTCTAACGATATGAATAATTCTGAAATCGTTATTTTTCAAAAAAACGCAGCAACAAACTTCGATGAAATAGCAATTGCTTGGACAGTGATTAAAAATTGCGGAAGAAATTGGTCTCATAAATTTACATACCCAATGAGTTTTGATGTAGCTGCTGCTGATTCTTACGGAAATGTATCTGACTTACAAACAACAACATATGGTCAAAAATGGGATCTTATTAGATCTAACTCAGGAGAAATACTTCAATTGAGTACAGAAGATGCAGGAAATTCAAATGAAATTGTGATAGAAAACGCGCTTCCTATTGGTAGTATCGATGCTCAAATTTATAAAGCTGGTAAACTATTCGCCTCAAAAACTGGTGTTTCTCCTAGTGAAAAAGCTGTTTTTGAATTTAAACCAGAAATCTATGTAGGAGTTGTTTCACAAATAAATGAAGGTGAATCTATTAATTCTGCCATATTAAGTAATATCAATCAGAAATTCTCTCTACTGGGATTAACTTCTGCAAATTTAATTATGACTGGTGGCGGTGTTGGACCAAATGCAACTCCTTTTGAATTTGAATTGGTTCCAACAGAATAAGATTCAAAAACAACATATCATCTACTTTTATTAATTAGTTCTTATAAAACATTTTACACATTTCTGAACACAAATAAATAGTATCCGATTTTCAAATGACTATTCCATGTTTGTAAAATAACATATGAAAATGAAAAGATCATAAATCGTATTATAGAAAAACAACCAAGATTTCACAGGCTAAAAAAACCTACGAAATCTTGGTTATTTATATTAATAAAGTAACTTCGCGCGATCAAAATGGTTTTTTACGCTTTCGTAAGAATTAAAAGGGAATTTGGTGTAAATCCAAAACTGTTCCCGCAACTGTAAAACTCATTTAAAAAACTTCATTAATAAAAACCACTGTAATGTAACAATTATGGGAAGGTAAATGAAAGTTGAGTTAAGTCAGGAGACCTGCCGTTATGAGAATAATTTAATAATAACTCTCGGGTAAAGAGTTGGGAAATTATATAAATAATATCTGATCATTTTATGAATGATTAACGGTATTAATTATGTCTTTTTTTTCTTCTTACCTGCTTAATTTATTTTTTAACATGAAAAAAATAGTATTATGCAGTGTGTTTTTTGTTTTTAGTTATATAGCTAAAGCACAAAAGAACACTACACTTAACGGAATCGTTAAAAACCAAACAACAGGTAAAGTTATACCAAATGTATCTGTCAAAATTTTAAACACTACAAAAGGTACAATTACCAATGAAGAAGGATTCTATAACTTACTAGTTCCTCAAAAAACAAGCATCATTCAATTTTCTTGTATGGGGTATTATAGTCATACCACAAAAATTAAAAGTACTTCTAAAAATAAAGAACTGAATATTTTTTTAAAAGAAGATAAAACAATCTTAGATGAAATATCAATTAACTCATCACTAAAAAACAACCAAGTTCTTGCAATAGGAAAACTCCCAGTTAAAAGTATTGACGCCCCCATTACAACCAACAACGTTTCTTCCGATCTTCTAAAAAAAAGAAACACAAGTGATTTAGGTGATGCTGTAAAAAGCGTTACAGGAGTTCGTCCTATAAATAGATATGGAGGGTTTCAAACTTTTAGAATTAGAGGATTTAACAATTTTGTTCTTCTAGTAGATGGTACAAGAGATGAACGTCATAACCTATCAACAAGTGCACCTTCAACAAACTTAGCAAACATTGAGCGAATTGAAGTTTTAAAAGGACCAGCAAGTGTATTATACGGTCACTCTGCTCTTGGAGGAATTATAAACCTTGTTCGTAAACAACCAACAAAAAAACAAACAGGTGATTTTAATATTACTTACGGAAGTTTTAATACATACAACATAACAGCTGGAATATCTAGTGCTATAACAGATAATTTAAACTATAGAATGGATTTTGGTTCTACAGAAACTGATGGTTTTAGAGATTATGGAGTAGCAACAAAAAATGGTTCCTTTGTACTTGATTATGCTCCATCAAAAAATGATAAACTTAGTTTTTATGTACAAGTAAACAACGATTTATACGATACAGATACAGGAATTCCTGTTGATGAAAACAGTCAAATTGTTTCTGGTGTAGATCCTGAAACTAGATATAATGATCCTCAAGATTTCTTAAAACATAAACGTTATGATTATCAATTAAAATACACACATAAGTTTAGTAAAAAATTAAATTTGAACAATCATTTATCATATTCTGATGACGATATTAATTATCTATCTACAGAACTTTTAGAGGTAAACGAAACTAACAATACTATTAAAAGAGCTTTTCCTTTTTACTTTAATCACACTACTAAAAGTATTCAAAATCAAATAGAGTTAGATTACACTACGAATACAGGAAATATAGAACATAAATTATTAATAGGTAATTCTTTTAGCTACTTAAATCGTAAAACCTTTAGAGGATCGGTAATTGGGCCTGGTGCTTTTACTTCAGTAACAATCAAAAACCCTATATTAAATCAAGGTCATATTAGTACTGTAGATGAAAAAGTGGATGTTAAAAAAGAATTTGTTAGTGGTTTTTATTTTCAAAATTGGCTTAGTTTTTCAGAAAAAATAAAAGCACTAATTGGTGTTCGATATGATATTTTTGAAGGAAAATACCATAGAGATATTATTGACAATAATAGAAATGTGATTACTCCCGGTGAGCAAAGTAACATTCCGTCAACGGCATTAACTTATAGAGGAGGATTACTATACCAACCTATTAAAAACACTTTAAGTTTTTTCGCCTCGTATTCTAATTATTTTAAACCAACAAGAAGAATTGGTTTTGATGGACAACAATTTAATCCGGAAGAAGGATATCAAATTGAGAGTGGTATTAAATTCAATCAAAAACAAAATGTATCGCTAACACTATCTGCTTTTTACATGCTAAAAGAAAATATAGTGGAAAGAACAAATGTTGATGATTATCAGCAAATAGGAGAGGCAGATTCTAAAGGTATTGAACTAGATATAGAAATAAAACCTTTTTCTGGTTTTTATATTAAAGCAGGATATGCGTATGTAGATGCTAAAATTAAGGATTATAATGAAAGTTTGCAAAGTATTAAAGCAGGAAATTCATTACGTTTTTCCCCTAAGAACTCTGCAAATTTATGGGCTAATTATGAATTTAATCATCAAAAATTAAACGGTTTAGGCTTAGGTATTGGAGCTAATTATGTAGGTGAAAATTATACAGATTCGAGTAACACGTATATATTACCCGAGTATTATACTATAGATAGTGCTATTTATTATAAAGTAAATAAACTAAGATTCGGAATTAATTTAAATAACATTGCCAATAAGCTTTACTTTACAGATGCTATTTATGGAAATCAATTTTTTGTTGGTCAAAAAAGAAATTTTAAAATAAGTATTGGTTATTCTCTATAATTAAAAAAGACAATCACATTAGCATTTCTTTTAGTGTTAGTGTGATTTTTTCCTTATAAAAATGAAAAAAACAATTATAAACTTACATCATTGGTTAGGTACATTTTTTAGTGTGCTTTTTCTTATTTGGTTTCTTTCTGGTTTTGTAATGATGTATCACAGTTTTCCTTCTTTAACAAAGAAAGAACAACTAAAAATGCTTCCTCAAAAAAAAGCAACTCTAATTTTATCGCCCAAAACTGTTTTTAAAAATGATACGATCAAAGAGATTCAAACTTTAAGTTTAAATCATCAATTAAACAGACCTATTTTTCATCTTACCACAACAGATGGAAAAATAATATCTAAGTATGCAGATAATGGAACTCCTGTAAAAATAACCAATGAAAAGGCATTACTTATTGCTAAAGAGAACTTAAAAATAGCTACTAATGCAGCTATAAACAGTATTCATGAACTAGACCAATGGATTCCTAGGACTAAGTTTTTAAAACATCTTCCTATTTTTAAAGTTTCTTTTAAAGACACTAATAAAACACTAGCCTATATATCTTCTGTAACTGGGGAAATTATAGCTACAAATACTATTAGTGAACGAAGATGGGCTTGGGTTGGCGCAATTCCGCACTGGATATATTTTAAAGACATTCGAATTCATAATACGCTTTGGTTTCAATTAATTGTTTGGCTTTCTGGGCTTGGGTTTTTAATGGTTGTCACAGGAATTTTTACAGGAATTGTTCGATATAAAAAGAAACCAAAAGCTAATTTTAAAAGATTTAAAAACAAATGGTATAACCTACATTACTATTTTGGGTTACTTTTTGGACTGTTTATTTGTACATGGATTTTTAGTGGATGGATGAGTATGACTCCTTTTAGTTGGACGCCTAGTACCCAACTTAACAAATCTGAGAAAACAAAATGGCATAAAGGAACTTTTACAATAGATCAGTTTTCGAATGTTACATGGAATAATTATCTAAAACAGACAAAAGATAAACCTATTAAAGAAGTAAGCTTTTCTTTCTTTAATAACAATTGCTTTACACAAATAAAAAATGATAATACGAACTATTTATACTGTATATCTACTCCTAATTACACCCCAGGTTTAAAAACATACGAAAAAAGCATCAATTCTTTTTCTATAAAGAATCCAGTTGTTAACTCCACTCTTTTAACAGAATATGACAACTATTATTATAGCAGACATAATACAAAAGAGTTACCAGTATTAAAAATAAATACCAATAGCAACACGGTATATTATGTAGACTTAAAAAGTACTAGTATAAAGTATAAATGCGCGACAAAAAACAAGATTCAACGTTGGATATATCACGGACTTCATAGTTTAGATTTTTCTTTTTTAGCATGGAATCGCCCTTTATGGGATATTGTATTAATTGTACTTTTATTAGGAGGCACCATTGTTTGTATTACCGCAGTTGGATTAGGTGTTAAGTTTATAAAACGAAAAATTAAAAAGAAAAGAAAAAGGAAATAAAACTGTTATTTACCGTTAAAATTAAAAAACTAGTATTATAAAAGAAGTATCTTTGCACGATCAAATGGTTTTTTACGTTTTTGTAAGAATTAAAAGGGAATTTGGTGTAAGTCCAAAACTGTTCCCGCAACTGTAAAACTCATTTTAAACATTATTAATAAACCACTGTAGGTTAATACCAATGGGAAGGTAAATAAATGTTGAGTTAAGTCAGGAGACCTGCCGTTATGATAATAATTTAATAGTAACTCTCGGGTAAAGAGTTAGAAAATTATGTTTGTTTTCATCATATTTTCTTTCCTTGCCTGCTTAATTTCATTTTTAAATGCACAAAAAATTGATTTTATGCAGTCTATGGATTATGTGTATTCCACTATCCATATTCGCACAAAACAAAACAGTAAAAGGTATCATAGCAGATGTAGAAACACAGTTAACAATACCTAAAGTAAAAGTACAAGCAATAAATAATGTAGGTACTTCTAACGAAAACGGTGAGTTTTCAATAATACCAAGTAAATTCCCTGTTACATTAACATTCTCTTTAAAAGGATATATTTCTAAAACAATTACATTAAAAAAAGCAAAGCGTAATTTGCAAGTTCATTTAGAAAGAGAAGCTACGCAACTTTCTGAGATAGTAATAGATTCTAAAAGTGATCGCACTTTAGGTGTACAAAAGGTATCTAAAATTTCATTGCAATTAAGACCTATAAGTAGTGCTCATGATTATTTAAAAACAGTTCCTGGTTTATTTATTGCACAACATGCAGGTGGAGGAAAAGCGGAGCAAATTTTCTTAAGAGGTTTTGATAATGATCACGGAACTGACTTTGCTGTGTTAGTGGATGATATTGGTGTTAATTTAAGTTCTCATGCACACGGACAAGGGTATGCCGATTTACATTTTTTAATTCCTGAAACTGTTCAAACTGCCGATTATTACAAAGGTCCACACGAGGCTTCATTAGGTAATTATGCAGTTTCTGGTGCTGCTAAATTCTCTTCTAAAGATAAATTGAATCGTAATTTAGTAAAGTTAGAATACGGTCAGTATAATTTTGCAAGAGCTTTAGCTATGATTTCTTTAGTGAATCAAAATGATTTTTTAACTAAAAATGAGGAAAGTGCTTACATAGCCATTGAAGGAACATTTAACAAGAGTTTTTTTGAAAGTGATCAAGATTTAAGACGCTTAAATACTTTTACAAAATATAATGTTTCACTTTCTGATAAGCATGAATTAAAAACATCCATCTCTACTTTTCATAGTGATTGGAATGCTTCTGGACAAATTCCATTACGAGCAGTTGAAAGCGGACTTATAGATAGGTTTGGGGCTATTGACGATCAAGAAGGAGGAGATACAAAACGTATTCATGTAAATATGCAATTGAATTCAGAAATTTCTGACCGTACCAATCTTACCAACCAATTGTATTATGTATCTAATAAATATAATTTATTTTCTAACTTCTCATTTTTCCAAAACGATCCTGTTAATGGAGATATGATTCATCAAGAAGAAGATCGTAATATATATGCATATCAAGGAAACTTAGTTGTTAAAAATGTATTTGAAATACCTAATAGTGTTACAACATTAGGTTGGTCAGTTCAATATAATCAAAACGATATAGGGTTAAACAATGCAGTAGGTAGGACTTTACGTAATGTTGTAAATAAATTTGAATTTAAAGAAACAAATTATGGGTTGTTTTTAAAAGAGCGTATACAAATTACAAATAAGTTAACTGCATTAGCTGGTGTTAGAGGAGATTTTTTCAACTTTAATTCAACTGAAATATTTCCAACACCACAAAAAGGTAATACAACTGCTTTTAGATTGAGTCCTAAAATAAGTATTTATTATGATGCTACAGAAAATCTTCAATTATATGCAAAAGCAAGTTCAGGTTTTCATTCAAATTATAGCAATGCAGCAGTAACTAATAAAAATGTAAGTCCGTTACCAAGAGCTATTGGATATGATTTAGGAACAGAATTCAAAATCGGTAAAAACTTTGTAGGTAATCTTGCAGCTTTTTATTTACAAAGTGATGCTGAGTTTGTTTTTGGTTCAGATGGTTTTGAATTTGAAAACAAAGGGAGATCAAGACGAATAGGAAGTGAAGCTTCTTTTAGATACCAACCATTACCTTATTTTTGGTTAGACACTGATTTAAATTATAGTTTAGGAACTTTATTAGATGCTCCAAAAACTGAAAATAAAATTCCAACGGCGCCAAGATTTACCTCTACAGGAGGAGCTACATTACGTTTACAAAACGGAATTAATGGTTCATTACGTTATCGTTATTTAGGAGAACGTCCATTAATAGAAGATGAATCTGTAATAGGACAACATTACTTTATAACAGACCTTGTTGTTAATTATACAACATCAAAATATCAAATAGGATTATCTATTGAAAACTTATTTGATAATGAGTGGAGAGAAGCCGTTTTTTACGATTCTTCTCAATTACAAGGAGAACCACAACCTGTAGATGATATTCATTTTACACCAGGAACTCCATTTTTAGGAAAATTAAGTTTCACATATTTCTTTTAAATTATGGGTAAAGATGTATCAAAAGTAACAACCACTTTTCAATTTTGCGATGGTGGTTCATGTAAAAAAGCAAAAAGTGAACTAGCTGTTAGAGAAGCTAGAGCTTATTTGCGTAATGAAAATTTATGGGACACTACGCATACCATACGTACGCGTTGCAATGGTAGATGTGAAGATGCCCCTACGTGGATTGTACAACCTGGCAATTTTTGGTACAAAAACTTGACTCCAGAAAAAGCAATAGAAATTGTAGAATCACATACAAAAACTGAAGAACCTATAAAAGAGTATTTACTTTATAAGGAAGGTGACGAACAATTAAATACTGACAATGAAAAAACGGTCCCACCTGTCTTTTTTAAGTCTAAAGAAGATACTGAATTTGGAGCAATTTTAGTAGCAAGAGCATCCGCATCTGATCAATATATTTATCCGGTTTTTCAAAAATTATTTAAGACAGAAAACACCTTAGATGTTTTTTATAATAATGAAAAATATCATATAACCGAAATACATTCGGTATCATACTCAGATCTTTTGGATGTTGAAGTTACAGGAAATAACATCAATTTTAAATTAGCTGTTGGTCCAATTACAAAAGCTATGGAACAAGATATTGATGCAACTATATTAGATAGAAAAGTAGGTGTTTCTGAAGTTATTTGGTTTAACAACAATGAAAAACATTCAGGAGCCATTCGTTTAAAGAATAGAAAAGGGAAACATTTAATTACGCTTTATATTCGTAAAGAAAATACCGATCTTTGGAATTATATTTTAGAGATTTATTTAAAAATGGATATCAAAAATCCAAGAATACTTCATGAAGCATAAACAAATAAGTATTGTAGGCTCGGGCTGGTTGGGTTTACCATTAGCCCAACACTTACAATTGAAAGGTTGTACTATCAAAACTTCTACAACTTCTAAAGAGAAAATTAAATCTTTAGTAGCTGAAAATTTTGGTGCCTATTGTTTTAAACTCGGTACTGAAGGCAATGATCTTATACTTCCTAATTTTTTAAAGGATAGTGAAATCATCATTATTAATTTTCCTCCAAAACGAAAAATTGAAGATATAGAAGATGTCTACCCTAAACAAGTTCAACAACTTTTAAAACATATAAATAGTACCCAAAAAGTAATTTTCATAAGTTCTACTTCTGTATATCAAAATACAAATGGTGTTATTGATGAAACATTAATAACCAAACCTGAAAAAGCTTCTGGAAAAGCTGTACTAGCTACAGAAACTATTCTGAGACAGCAATTAAAAGAAAGACTTACTATTTTAAGATTATCTGGCTTAATTGGTTATGAAAGATTACCTGGTCGTTTTTTAGCTACCAAAACTAACGTGGCTAATGGTAATGCACCTATTAATGTGATTCATCGAGATGATTGTATTGGTTTGATTAGTGCTATTATTGAACAAAATTGTTGGGGCGAAATTATTAATGGTTGTTCAGATGAACATCCACTTAGAAGTCTTTTTTATACCTTAGCCGCAGAAAATATAGGACTTACTCCTCCTACTTTTAATAAAAGTGAAGGAGAAACTGTATTTAAAATTATAAACAATACTAAAAGTAAAGAGATACTTAAGTATAGTTACAAACACCCAGATCCATTAAAACTAATTTAACAATCATGTATCATCCTATTGCCATTATTGGTGCGGGTCCTGGTGACCCAGATTTACTAACCGTAAAAGCGCATAAGTTAATTGTGGCGGCAGATATTGTTTTACATGACAACTTAGTTTCTGAAGGAATACTTTCATTAAACACGGTTGGTGAAAAAATTTATGTAGGACGAAAATTTGGAGATACAGATAACCAAATGGATCGTCAACAACGTATTAATGAATTACTATATGAAAACTACCTACAAGGTAAAAAAGTAGTTCGTTTAAAATCTGGTGATCCTTATATTTACGGAAGAGCTGCAGAAGAGGCGCGTTTTTTAACTGCTAAAAAAGCTGAATTTAATGTAATACCAGGTATTTCAGCTGCTATTGCTGCTGCAAATATTTGTAATATTCCTATTACTGAACGCAATCAGTCGAATGCTATGTTAATTTGTACAGCACATACTGCAGATTATTCATTTGAACAATTGAACGGAATTGCACACATGTTAAAAGCTGGAAATACTATTTCTATTTACATGGGGTTAAAAAGTTTACATAAAATAGTTCCTAAACTATTAGAAGTTAGTAATGACAAAACAATTCCGGTAAATGCCATTTCAAATGTTTCTAGAGAGCAACAAACAATGGTAACTGGAAATTTAGGGAATATTGAAAAAAAAGTACTGCATGCTAATTTACAAATGCCTGTAGTATTTATTATTGGTGCTACACCTATAACAAACTAAAAAACGAAGAATAATGAAGGAAGGAATCTTATTATGTGGTCATGGTACACGAAGAGAAGCAGGTGTAAAATCGTTTAAACGATTGGTGAGTATTCTTAAAGAACGTTATGAAGGTGCTTATGAAGTTGATTATGGCTTTTTAGAGTTTAATCATCCTACATATGAGGCAGCTGTAGAACGCATGTACTTAAATGGTGTTCGCAAAATTTACGCATTACCGGTTATTTTATTTGCAGGTTCACATGCTAAAAATGATATTCCTTATGAATTAAATACGTTACAAAGCTATCATGATGATTTAACCATTTCTATGGGAAAACACATTGGAGTGAGTTCGTTTTTGTTAGATTTATCATTAAAACGTATTGAGGAAACTGAAACTAATTTACCTAAAGTAGATAGAAAAGATACGTGTTTAGTGGTAGTTGGTAGAGGAACTACAGATCCTGATGCGAATAGTGATGTTGCTAAATTAACAAGTATGCTTTGGGACGGAATGGGCTTTGGTTTTGCAACTACGGTATATAGCGGAACAGCATATCCTAAAATTGATGAAGGTTTACAATTAGTTGATAAATTAGGTTTTAAACGAACCATTGTTATTCCATTTTTCTTTTTTACAGGAGTTCTTTTAGAACGCGTTTATAATCATGTTTCTGAAATGAATTCACAATCGGAACATGAATATGTTTACACCGATCCTTTTGGTGCTGACGAGTTAATTTTACAAGCTTTTGACGAGCGTTTGCATGAAGCTAAAAATGGAATTGCCAACATGAATTGTCAGCTTTGTAAGTACCGAAAACAGGTTATCGGTTTTGAACAGGATCAAGGGAAAGAACAAATGGGGCATCACTTAAATGTAAAAGGTATTTTATTTGAAGAGGATGAAAAACCTACTGATAAACAGAATAGTTTTGGTAGTAAAATTAAAAAAATGTTGGGGATATAATTTTAATCTGTACTTAGCGTTATGATATAAAATCTATATTAAATACCACCCAATGAAAGCTCATAGTTATAGTTTAATCAAAAAACATTCTTTCACTTCTAAAACACCAATTACAAATAATTTTTAAAACTTAACTATATCCCTTTTCCCTTTATTTTCTTGTATCCAATTGCAAAGAAAGTTTTCTATTTATGTATTTTGAATTCTTCTACATTTTTATAACAAAATAGAAACATAGAAGACTATTAATGATTTGTAATAGTTATTTTTAAAGGAAATGAAGAATTTACAGGCATTATTAAAATAGTTAACGAAAACAACATTTAATCCCTAAATTAAAAACTCATGAAATATTTTTTTTTACTTTACCAAAAACTAAGAATTTCTACATACTTCTCAATAACGTCTCTCTTTTTTTTAATTAATACATCATATAAACTACAAGCTCAATTAAGAATAGGTGATCCAGGGATTACTTTTAATAAAGATAAGTTTGACAATCGTTATCCCCAAATGCAAGAATGGCAAAAAGCAGGTGTGAGAGGTGGAATTCCGTTTC
Source organism: uncultured Tenacibaculum sp. (assembly GCA_938041625.1). GTDB lineage: Bacteria > Bacteroidota > Bacteroidia > Flavobacteriales > Flavobacteriaceae > Polaribacter. Next base: position 12,860 of record CALISK010000324.1, read on the forward strand.
TTAAAGACATACAAATAGTTAAAACTATAAATAGCGGAGCAAATAGTAATGTTATAAATAAAGCGATTAATGAAGCTTCGACACACAATGGACTTGTTGCTGTTTTTCTTAAAAATGGAAATTACAAAATAGACAAAACTATTAACCTGAAATCTAATGTATCTCTAATAGGTGAAAGTAGAGAAGGAGTAAAATGTGTTATACAAATGAATAATGGAGATGCTTTTCGTTTTTATAAAATAAGAAATAGCGGTATATATACCTTAACTATAAAAGGAAATTGGGGACAACCAAAATATGATTGGAATTATAGTTTAAATGCTAATGATGAACTACCTAGAAATAATAATATTTCTGTAAAGTTTAATAGTTCAACAGATTGTTGGTTAGACAAAGTTAATATATTTAATTGTGCTAAAGATCCTGTACGTGTTCCTTCTAACCACATTACTTTAAGAGATTTAAAAGTAGATGGTGCTCATAAAAAATCAGGTGGAGCTCAAGGATATTTTTTCATTCAAGGTGCTTACAATCTAATCACAGGTTGTGAAGTAACTCATCTTAGACATATCTCTTTACAGGGCTCTAAAGTAGAGTATAATGTAGTATATGATAACGATTTTAAACAAGAAGTTAGTTTTCATAGCGGAGATAAAGGAAATAATTTAATTGAAAACAATAGAATTACTTTACCCAAAGATATGCCAAATTCAAAGGCAGATACTCCAAATGCTTCTTATAATAATCGTAATGAACCAAATTATTATGCTATAATGGGGGCTTGGTCTTCAAAACATCAAAATTCTAAAAACCCAAACTTCATTTATAAAAATGAGTGTTTAGAAAAAAATCATAATAATTTAAGACCATGGTCTAACCCTAATTTTTTATATAAAGGACCTAGGCAGGTAAAACCAAGAGATCCAGCAACAAATTTCCCAGCCTTACCTAAAAATGAAACTCCAACAGGAGGTACTCTTTATCCTATTATTCTAGAGAAGCCCCAAGTAACAGAAGAACCTGAGACTCCTGAAAAAATTGAAAATGGTACCTATTATATCACATCTGCTGTTTCTAATCAAAGACTTATCGCTAAAGAATTAGATTTACATAGTGCAAGAATGGTTAATCCACAAAATTACAATGTTCAAAAGTGGATTTTTACCCATCTCAAAGATAATATATATAATATTCGAAATAAAAGGACAAATCGATACCTAGAGGTGCCTTATGCAAAATGTAGTAATGGAGAAGATGTTGCAACATGGATTTTTGGAGCATCAAATCATCAGAAATGGAAAGTAATAAAAAATGGAAATAGTTTTTCTTTTAAACCAATACACTGTCAAAAACTTGCTTTAGATAGAACAAGGGGAGCTTTAAATACAAATGCGCAAATTTGGAAATACAATCCTGATAACAAAAATCAAAAATGGAAAATTATTAATACCAACCAAATTACCTCTTCAAAGATATTGAATCCTAATGTTCAGAATCAAGATCTAAATTTAAAAGTATTTCCTAATCCTTCAAAAAATAATATATCCATAAGAGGAATTAACTATGGTGACAAAATAAAATTGTATAGATTATCAGGAGAGCTAATAATCACAAAAGTATCTAAAAGCAAAGAAGAAAACATAAATATATCTTTTTTAAAACCAGGAACATACGTTATATCTGTACCGAAAAAAGGTGAAATCAAGTTCATAAAAAAATAAGAATATAGTTTAATAACTAAACCCAAATATGAAAATTATTAATTAAAAATTGCAATAATAATAATAATAATAATAATACGATTCAAGCTATATATTGGTTAATTAAACTTCCTATAATACCACATTGAATAAAAAAGATTTAGATACATTAGTAGAATAGTATAAACAGAAAAGCAATTTAAGAATTACCTTAAACTGCTTTTCTTTTCTCGTTAAAAACGAAAAAACTAATTATCAAAAAACTTACTTTATTTTAATATATCCATTAGTTCTTATATATATAACAACTTCTTTTTCGGTCGTATTCAAAATAGTATGAATTGCTTTGCCTGTTGAACTAAAATAACTTCCAGCATCTAATACTTTTATTTCTTTATTTTGTGGTAACGTATAATTCAATTCACCTTTTATAATTACTGATCGTACAACTGTTCCATCAGTTTTAATTATTCCTTTAAATCCTTTAGGTAATTTCACAAATAATCCTTTTGAATTATTCTTTTCCCAAAGAAAACTTATTTCAGCTTTACTATCAGAATCAATCCAATTAGTTTTAGCTCTATTCAACCAAACTATGTTTGATACATCAATATTTATAGGACGTTCTCCATTATCAAATGCTTCTGTTATTGGCTTCACAAGATAAGGGCCATGATCAATTTCTACCAATGCAATATTTTCTTCTCCTTTTGCAGAAGTAATATGTGCTTCACCTACGGGCTGTATCCAAAAAGAACCCGATGGCATCCACATGTTTTCTGCTTCAGCATCGTCATTATGTACCAAACCTTTAATAACAACCGCTCTATAAGTAACATTATGAATGTGAGGTGGAGAAGAAAAACCATCCACAAATTTTGCTAAAAAACCTGTAGCTTCGGTTCCTTTTCTATCTCCCCATACTGTTCCTGCCTGCGGACTTTGATCTCCTCTTGTAGGATTTAATTTTTCCCAAACAATTTCAGAACTTAACTTAACTTTGTTTGTTAGATTTTCTATTTTCTCTGTTATCTCTTCAGTTTTATCAGAAATGATTCTTTCTGTTTCTTTTCCAGGATTTTTACAAGAAATTATGAGTCCAATAATTAATAATGAGTGTATCGCTTTTATCATTTTAACTTTTATTTCCAAGTAACAATCTCATTTAATTCTCTTCTTGTTTTTGGATGTGCAGGTTCTTCTTTTCTATAACCAAAAGCTACCATAAAAGACAATCCATATTTTGTAGTATCTATATCAAACTTCTCTTTTAACAATGCTTCTGCCTTTTCTTGATGAAATCCTTCTATCGGACAACTATCAATCCCAGACAATGCAGCAGCTGTCATCATATTTCCTAAAGCAATATATGTTTGTTTAGATGCCCAATCAAATAATTTTTTATCCGTATCTAAATCAAAATCACGCTCCTGGAATTCTCTATAAAATTTAGAATACATTTCAATTACATCTTCAGGTAAATGCTTTACATTCTTCATCATATGACTAATATAATCTGCATCATGTTTTGTCATTGGCGCTTTCATACTTAACCCTAATATAAAATGACTTGCTGTATCTAATTTTAAAGGTGCACCCCAAGCTACTGGTTTTAATAATTCACGTAATTCTTGATCTTGAACTACTATAAAATGCCAAGGTTCAAAACCAAAAGAACTAGGTGATAAATTTGCCGTTTTTAGAATGAAGTTAATATCTGCATCAGATAACTTCTTTGTAGCGTCAAATTCCTTTGTCGCATGTCTGTATTTAAATGCATTTATAATCTCTTCTTGTGAAATATTGGGTACTATCATTTTGTTTATTTTTAACACTATACTTATTATAGTAACAAAAGTAAGTATCGCGTTTTGTATTTCCAATAACTATCCAAAAGGATAGTATCTTTTTTAACGTTAATTTATTATATCTATTTCAAATAAAAATGTCAGTTCTCTCATTTTTTTTAATAAACTATTCACTAACTAGACTTAGTATGGGGTAAAATAAAAGCGATTAATCATTTACATACTAACCACTTTTATATTATTGTTACTCACTTAACAAATAATTAATATCCAATTGTAAAACGTTTCTTTATAAATTTAGCGTTATCTACCTCATCTAAAATTCCTACTGCAAAATCTTCCATAGATATAGAACTCTCTCCTTTTTCATTTGCTATTAAATTTTCTTCTCCTAATCTAAATTCACCTGTTCTTTCTCCTTCAAAAATATATGCAGATGGAGAAACATTGGTCCAATTTAATTCTGTTTCTGGTCTATAAATTGTTTCTAAAGTTGTTAAATGTGATTTAGCAATAGCTTTGTATTCTTCTGGAAAACTAGGTGCATCTACAAGTAATAAATTTTCTGCTACTTGTAAACTTCCCGCCCCTCCTACAGCTATTAATCTTACATCTGCTTTCTTTGCTGCTTCAACTAAAGATTTAGATGCTTCTATTAAAATATCATTATTATCATGAGGAGGTGCATATGCACTTATAACAACATCACTTTTGTTAAATACCTTCGTTAATTCTTCGGTATTAAATATATCTACTTTCTCTGTTGATACATTTGTGTTTTCTAAATTAAAATCTTCAATTTTTTTTGAAGTTATTAAATTTAACTCATGATTTCTGTTCGCAGCTTCTACAGTTATTCTTTTACCTATATTACCACCTGCTCCTAAAATTGTAATTCTCATTTTTTTATTATTTATTATTAAACATTTATTTTATAAACTCTTTTATTAAAATTGCTACTTCTTCAGGGTATTCTTCTAACATAAAATGTCCTCCATCAAAAAAATGCGTAGACACATTTTTTAAATCTTTACTGTAAGATTCTCCTCCTCTTTTATTAAAAAACTTGTCATTTTCTCCCCAAACAACTAATGTCTTTGGTTGTTCTTCTTTTAAATAATTTTGCCATTCTTCATATTTCGGAATGTTAGTTCCGTAATTATAGAAAACAGCAGTTTGAATTTCATTCATTCCAATTCTATTATTAAAAGCTATATCTGTTAAATATGAAACTGGATCAATTTTCTCTATATTTTTGGTACCTGTTATATATTGCTCTTTAATTCCTTTAGCCGACATTAAATGATTTTTAAAAGTATTAAGCCCTTCTAAATCTTTAGATTGTTGATAAGCACCTATTTTCTTTGCCCACTCTCCAAGTCCTTCCAAATAAACATTTGCGTTTTGAATAATCAAACCCTCTATTAATTTTGGTCTTTTAGTTGCTATCCTAAAACCTACAGGGCCTCCATAATCTTGCATTAATAGATAGAAAGATTTTAATTCAAGTTTATCTATAAACTGATCTATTATATTACTTATGTTGTCAAAAGTATATTCAAATTCGTCTATTTTTGGAGTTGAACTTAATCCAAAACCTGGATAATCTGGTGCTATTAAATGGTATTCATCAGACAATAAACTCATTAAATCTCTATACATATGAGATGAAGAAGGAAAACCATGTAATAATAATATTGTTGGTGCATCTGGGTTTCCTGCTTCTCTGTAAAAAACATCTACATTATTAATCTTGACTCTTTTATTTTTCATTTCTATTTTTTTCTGTTTCTTAAACTGTTTAACTAAATTATTTTCCTTCTTATTACTATTACATGCTGCTAACAAAATTGTTAAGCTTATTAAAATTATTATTGATTTCATTGTTTTTATATTAATGTAACTTTTTTTGTTACAGTTTTAATTAAAAAAAACTAAAATTCTTTTCTAAATTCTTCTAAAGTTATCTTTCCTAACTCATTGGTTATGGCATTATCTATTCTAGACATTATCGGTTTTAGCTTTTCATTTATTTGTTTACCAACTAAACATTTAGGATTTGGAGTGTTTTTTAATAGAGACAATACATTATCAGATCCTTTAGCAATACTAAAAATATCTGACATTTTAATTTTACTTGCGTTTTTTAAAATTTTAACCCCCCCGTTTTTTCCTTCCTTACTTTCTATTAGTCCACCTAGTTTTAATGCTGAAAGTTCTTTTCTAACTAAAACAGGATTCACATTTAAACTTCCTGCAATGTGCGATGAAGTTAACCACTCCCCTTCAAACATAGCAAGTAATGTCATAATATGAACTGATATAGAAAATTTTGTTTTAACCAATTAACTGTATTTTTTTTTATTACAGTACAAATATAGAAAAAATATTTTTGATTTACAAAACAAACAAAAAAAGCATTAAAGTTTTTGTAATAAAGTTAAATTTCAGTTACTTATTTCTTCTGTATTTAGAAACCAATTTTCATCTTTTTCAGTTTTATTTTTTGGCTCATTAGTTGGGCTTAAATACAACATCATTGAATTTATTACACGATTTTTTTTTAAGTCCTTATTTATAATTTCAGCTTTATGAAGTAATCCAAATGTTTTATTACTATTTAAATCACTATTGTTCATTAAAACAATTTTAGCTTTTTTATTATCAAAACTCCCTGCTTCATGTATGTATGCTTTTAATAATTCTTCTCCGTCTTTAAATATTGGATTGTATAATTCATAGTATTTATCAATTGCTATCTTTTTATCAAAAATTAATTTATGATAATCAGCAAAATATAATTTGCTCTCTATTTGAGTTGGCTCATAGCCTAGCATTAAATAAGAATCTTTGGATGCATTGTCTCTATGAAATTTAGTTGTATTTTGTTGATTAAATCTTCCTAACCAATAATAATCTAATTGTTCTTTATAGGTTTCTTCACATTTCTTTGATAGTCCAACTTTTAATTCAACCATACATTTTCTTAAAAATCTTGAATCTATATCTTCTTCAAATGAAAGAACAAAAAATCCAACTTCTTCATAATTATTTCGAAATACTACAGAAAAAACTTCATTAATTACATCTTCATTTATTCCTTTATTAATTTTTAGATTATGTCTCATAGATTTTTTTTAGTATTAAAATAGATATATTCCTTAAAACGAATCGTCTTTTCACTTATAATAAAGATCTATTTATGTAATATTTAGCTACTCAGAATGGAACTCTTACTCTTGTGATTTCCTTCAATAATTTCAGATTTATTTATGCTCAAATTCTTGCTTAGTTTTTTTATTAAAAAACCACCTATATTAAAAAGTATATATATCGGAATTAGGATTCCAATGATTATGAATAAAACTTTTACAAACTTACTTTTCATAGTCTTACGTAGGAGTATTTTACAATTTTTTCTTTACATCAAAGATAATATTATTAATGGTCTGTTTTTAGATAGAAATATGTTAGTTAAAGTTACTTTTTTCTGTTTTTCTTGCATCAACTATAATTTCAGTCGGGTATTCATAAAGTTCTAAAATTTTAATTGCATTTCTAGTTTTCAATTTCCCTTCTTTTAGTTTATGATCAAATATTAATTCATCATTCTCTATTTGTTCGCTAAAATGAAACAATTCATATTTTTTTTCCTTTAACAGGTCTGTTAATTCCATATCGTGGGTTGATACTATGACTATATGATTTTTCTTATTAAGGAATGATAAAATTGCTTTTCCTCCAGAAATCCTTTCAACTGTATTTGTACCTTTAAATATTTCGTCTAAAACAAATAAGCAGTTTTCATTATCCTTTGAAGCACTTACTAATTCTTTTACCCTCAAAACTTCTGCTAGATAATAACTTGTATTATCGAGTAGATCATCTGTTATTCTTATAGATGTATAAACTCTAAAAAAAGGTGCCGAATATTCTTTTGCAAAACAAACATTTAGAGTTTGCGCTAAAATACTATTTACAGCT
>CALISK010000325.1 GCA_938041625.1 uncultured Tenacibaculum sp.
TAGGTTGGTGAAAAAGTTAACACTTTATCTTTACCTGGTTCACAAAAAATACGAAAAGCCAAATCGATTACTTCATCACTTCCATTTCCAACAAAAATCTGATTTGTTGCTACTTTTTTAATCGTAGAAAGCTTTTGTTTAATTTCTTTTTGATGTGGATCTGGATATCTATTTAAAGTTCCAAACGGATTTTCATTCGCATCTAAAAAAACATCTGCTTTTCCTTTAAATTCATCTCTTGCTGATGAATATGGTTTTAAATTCCAAATATTTTTACGTACTATATTTTTTAAACTAAACATTATTATTAATTAGTTTTATTTATTTATCTCTATTTAATATTGATTCTACAAAACAACTATAAGCATCTTTCATTGGTAAATTATAATCTATTTTTATTTTCCTCCTAGTTGTTGTTACTTTCTCTTTTGTTTTTTCGTTAATTCCTTCTTTTTTAGAATCAACCCAATATAAACCTACTCCTCTTTTATGCCAATTAGGCAATTCATTAAAATTAATTTCATTTTTAAATAAAAGTTCATTTTTTGAAGCTATTGATATTCCTTCTATTTTTTGCGTAGCTTCTTTAGGATCTTCTCCTTTTTTTCTTAACATCCAGTAACAATGTGCATTTAAAGCATTTCTAAAAGCATCTTCATTTCTCCATCTAAAATAATCTATAACCAGTTTTTTAGTTGGTAATTGTGATATTCTAGAATCAAACACACCAATATCATTTAATAATAAAGAAAACTTAGCGCTAGCTTCTCCTGCTAATATTGAATTGAACTTTCTTGTTTTTCTATTAAACATATCTTCTCTTAAAGAAAATAATAATGAAATTTCATCACTTTCAGTATATGCATAAATAACTTTGAATCCACATTGCATCAAATGCTTTGTAGTAGCTATCATCAAATCTCTAAATCTAATGTCAAAAGGGGTTTCAAATGAATGTTTCTCTTTTGTTAATCTTGTAAAACTTCTACCATCAATTCTTGCAACCATATACATATTAGGTAGTACACAATAATCACTAGAAGTTTCATAAACACGCATTTGTTTGTCTAACTCATCAAATTTCATTTTGTCTTTCTTTTATTAAAAATCCATTATCTGTAATTTCAATATCATATAATTCATCAAAATTTTCGGAAAAAGAAGGCTCTTCTAATTTTTTCTTCGTTGAAAATATTCCTACATCTGGAATTTTTTCTTTCCCTTCTCTTTTATTATTTCTTTTTAAAGAATCTTCAACATTTGAATGAAAATAATATCCTATTGTTTTATATTTTTTCTCTCTAAATTTTCGAATATACTTCTCTCTATCTTCTATAGTTGGATTTGTATTATCAATCACTATTTTTTGTTGTAACTCTATGCAAGTTTCTAATAATACGTTCTCTTTATTTCTAGTATTTAATAAATCCATACTAATTCTAAAATGTGTATTAAAAAACTTCTCTTTATAGAATGTTGATTTTCCACTTGCTTGAATTCCAATAAAGATAACTCCCTCCATAAATTAAAACTTAGTAGTGACATATTTTACTAGTTAAACGATTCTAACCGTAAAGTAACTGCATTTTTATGTGCTTGTAATCCTTCGGCTTCTGCCATTAATTCGATGGCATTTCCTATGTTTTGAATCCCTTCTTTAGATAATTTTTGAAAAGTTATTTTCTTTACAAAACTATCTAATGATACACCACTATAGTTTTTAGCATACCCATAAGTTGGTAATGTATGATTGGTACCTGATGCGTAATCTCCTGCACTTTCACAACTATAATTCCCTAAGAAAACCGAACCTGCATTTGTTATTCTATCTATAAACTCTTCTGATTTTTCAGAGGCTATAATTAAATGCTCTGGTGCATATTCATTACTAAAATCGATGCAATCATTTAAAGTAGAAAAATAAATAGCTCTACTATTTTCTAATGCCTTTGCTGCCAATTCTTTTCTAGGTAATTCTGCTAACTGCTTTTTTAACTCAATAGCTACTTCATCTAGTACAGTTTTAGTATTGGAAACTAAAATAACTTGACTATCTGCTCCATGTTCTGCTTGCGACAATAAATCTGCTGCAACAAAACTAGGATTAGAAGTTTCATCTGCAATTACTAATACTTCACTTGGCCCAGCAGGCATATCTATAGCTACTCCTTGTTGTTGTGCCAATTCTTTTGCTTTGGTTACAAATTGATTTCCTGGTCCAAATATTTTATATACTTGCGGTATTGTTTCGGTTCCATAAGTCATTGCCCCAATTGCTTGCGCTCCTCCAACTTTAAAAACTTTTGTAATACCTACTAAATTTGCTGTAAATAAGATTGCCGGATTTATCTTTCCTTCTTTATTGGGTGGTGTGCATAGTATAATCTCTTTACAACCTGCAATTTTAGCTGGAATTCCTAACATTAAAATCGTAGAAAATAATGGAGCTGTTCCTCCAGGAATATATAATCCTACTTTTTCTATACCCACACTTTTCCTCCAACACGCTACCCCTTTAGTAGTCTCTATAACTTTAGTTACTTCTTTTTGAGATCTATGAAATTTCTCTATATTATTCTTAGCCAGTATTATTGCTGCTTTAAGCTCTTCTGAAACTTCTTTATCTGCATTTTCTAAAACTTCTTTTGAAAGTGTTAAAGATGAGATTTCAACCTTATCAAATAACTTTGCATATTTATATAAAGCTTCATCTTTATTCTTTTTTACATCTTCTAAAATTGAAATAACAGTATCATTTAAAGTATTTTTCTCAATTTGAGTTCTTTCTGATAATGCGTTCCACTGATTCCTATCTGGATTATTATATGTTTTCATGGTAATTTAATTACACTAAATTTATTGAATCATATTTTCAATTGGACAAACTAAGATTCCTTCTGCTCCTGCAGATTTTAATTCATCTATCATATCCCAAAAATCATTTTTATTAATTACTGAGTGAATAGAACTCCATCCTTCTTGTGCTAAAGGCAAAATAGTAGGGCTTTTAATTCCTGGTAATATTTTAATTATTTCATCCACTTTACTATTCGGTGCATTTAATAATACATATTTATTTTTTCTACCCGCTAAAACTGATTGCAATCTAAATTGAATTTTATCTAAAATAATTTGATTTTCATCTGAAATCTTTGGAGACTTTACTAAAACTGCTTCCGATTTTAAAAGTACTTCTATTTCTTTTAATCCGTTTTTAAATAATGTGCTTCCGCTTGATACGATATCGCAAATACCATCTGCTAAACCAATATTTGGTGCAATTTCTACAGAACCATTAATAACATGAAGATCTGCAGTAATACCTGCTTTCTCTAAATATTTTTCAACTGTTTTAGGATATGAAGTAGCTATTTTTTTCCCTTGTAGGTCTTTTAAACTATTTGCCTTTGAGTCTTTAGGTACGGCAATAGAAACTTTACATTTAGAAAAGCCTAATTTTTCTACCACAGAAATATTTTCTCCTTTTTCTACAATAACGTTTTCTCCAATAATTGCAATATCTACTACACCATCTCTTAAATATTGAGGAATATCGCCATTACGTAAAAAGAAAACCTCTAATGGAAAGTTTCTTGAAGAAGCTTTTAACTGATCTTTTCCATTATCTATAGAAATTCCTATGGCTTTCAAAAGTTTTAATGAATCTTCGTTAAGTCTTCCTGATTTTTGTACTGCTAATCTTAATTTACTCATGTTGTTTCTTTATTTTGTTAGTTTGAGTAAATCTTCGGATTTCATTTTGTCTAGAAAACAAAAAATCCATTTGATTTACTCAAACGGATTCTTAATTTTATGATTGTAATTACATACATAACATTATCAATTCGCCTGAGTGCAAATATGATGATGATGATGATGTAATTGAATAAATGTCATTGTAATAATTTTACGTTTGCGAATTTACAAGATATTTTTTGTAATTACCAAATTTATTTTTAGAATTTATTTTTT
>CALISK010000326.1 GCA_938041625.1 uncultured Tenacibaculum sp.
CCATTTAAAGTGTCATTATTGGTAATCGCATTTCCTGCAACTCCACCTGCCAAGCCATTCACTGGACTTGCCGTGAAATCATCATTGTTTGCAACTATTGTTGAAGCTCCTACTGTTACTGCAAAATTAATTTCTTGACTAATACAAACATTCTGTGAATGCGTAATAATCACCTTATAATTTCCTGCATCTGATAAAGCCAAAGGATTTTTTGAATATGTTGAAGTATTTGAATTTGATTGAATTGTAACAAACCCAGCACCATCTCCTCTATCAATCTGAAATTCATATAACAATTCAGAAGAAGAATCTGTTCCAGAAAAATAATTTGGCGTTCCTACCGAAAAAACTGTAGTATTAGTAGCTACAGAAGTGGCATTCACATTTAAAGCTCCTCCAATATTTAAATTTTGATTACTAACTGTAGCTAAAGTTGTTAACTCTGTAGCAATTGTTCTATCATTATCTACATTATCATTACAACCATCATTATCACTATCTACATCATCAAAATCTGGATTACCATCACCATCTGTATCTACTATTGAACAATAAATAAAATTAGATAAACGAAAAGTTATATTAGTATTGTTTGGTCTATCATTATCTGTTTTCTGTTTTCTTGTAGTAATAACAAAACTTTGAACCACTCCATCAATTATTATATCAGAATAATTATCGTTATGAGAACCTGTAAAATTAGCATAAGAAGTTATTGTTCCAGTAGAACTTCCATTCCCTTCTATAAAAAACAATGCGTTAGATCCTGGTGTTCTATTACCAAAAGTATCTGAAGGTTCATTATTTAGGTTGTAAGTAGGGTTTAACGTACCTACATTTTGCAAAGCTCCAATATTAACAGTATTACTAACACCGTCTGGGTTTAAAGATGTTATAGTAACTTTATCTCCATTATCTATTCCCGACCACCTGTAAGAAACACCTGTTACCGGTTGAGAAAATGTATATGTATAACGAACAAAATCCCCTCCCCCATCATCAGATCGATCTCCTTGCACGTGAACTGTTGTAGCATTTTCAACATATAATTGCTTTAAACGAGCATTATTAACTGAAGTTGTGAGATTTACACTCACACCACTATGATCATAAATATTTAAAATTTGACCTGGATTTGGAGCTTGATTGTTAAGAACACCTGGATGCGGAGTACTATCTGATACTGCATCGACTGTTAAAGGCCCCACGGGACATGTTTTTCCTTCTAACAAGTCACTTACACTATCTAAATCAGTGTCTTGTGAAAAAACATTAATAAAACTAAGAAATAATACTAAGGTTAAAAACTGTTTTATCTTTAACACACTATTAATGTAAAAGTTCCTCATAATTTGATAACTTCGGGATGTTTGAAAACTTACTTATATAATAAATGCTCCCACTACTATCAAACAAAAAGAAAAACTAGATAAATTTAAGGATATAACAATATATAATGAAGTATGAAAAGATTCAACCACTCGCTTATAAAAGTTAAAGACCCTAATTTCAAGATTTTAATTAATCATTTGATAGCGGGGGGAACATTTCGAATGCAAATATATGATTTTTTATTACACTCTTTTTAATTAAGAAACTTTTTTTACAAATAAGTCACATTTAAAGTATTGTTTTTTTTACAATTACTTAAAATAAAAAAAAACAATGAATTTGTTTTTTTAAATAAGAAAAAACAATCAAAAAAAACTTGATAAAAACTCTTTTTATAGCATTTAAAAAACCACTAACCCGTTTCATAAAAACAAAAACAAAACCCTTTTAAAAAGGCTTATTTAAGGTTTTTGTGATTTTTAACATTTCTTGCAGAAAAAAATCAACTTCAGCTGTAGTTGAAAATTTACTAAACGAAATTCTTATTGAAGCAAAATTCACATCATCTTCTTTTAAAATCTCTTTCAATACATGAGATTTTTTATTACCTCCACTTTGACATGCACTTCCTGCAGATGCACAAATCCCAAATAAATCTAATTTAAATAATAATCTTTCATCTTTTAAAGGAAATCTCACATTTACTATAGTATCTATTGATCTGTTTTCTTGACTTGACAAACCATTAAACAAAACACCCTCAAAGGATTCTTTCAGTTTATTTATTAAATATTTCTTTATTATTGAAATATGCTTATTATCCTCTTTCAAATTACCTAAAGAAGTATCTAATGCTTTTTCCATACCTATTATAGCATGTACATTTTCCGTACTAGATCTCACACCTCTCTCCTGTCCTCCTCCTATTAACATTGGCTTTATTGCATACTTGTTATTATAACACAAAAAACCAACACCTTTAGGTCCATGGAACTTATGAGCACTTGCAACTAAAAAATCAATTGGCACTTCTTTTAAATCTATATTAAAATGACCTATTGCCTGAACCGCATCTGAATGAAATATTGCTTCATATTTATTACACAAATAAGAAACTTCTTTAACTGGTAAAATATTCCCTATTTCATTATTCACAAACATCAAACTAACCAGAATCGTTACTTCATCTTTTGATAATTTGGCTTCCAACTCTTTCAAATCAATTTCTCCTAAATCATTTAAATTCAAATAACTTACTTCAACATCAAAAGAACT
>CALISK010000327.1 GCA_938041625.1 uncultured Tenacibaculum sp.
TGGTATCCTTCAGGAGCTGGTTATGAGGGATTGGGAAAAAACTATCAGTTTGTTACCACTTTAATTGCAGCTGCCAAAAGAGGATATAGCTTATTACCGCACCCACACGTTAGAGCTTATGGTGAAAATTATCTTACTGCAATTATGCAACCTTTTGGAGAAGGTTTTACGACTTATGATGTTTGGGGTGGATCAGGATATCATCCTGCTTATGGTAAAAATAAATTTAATTCTGCAGATGTAATTGGACTCAAATACATATTTCCTAACAATGATAAAATAGATTTTGTTTGGAGAAACTATATTGATGGCTGGCACTATAACAATTCAAGAGGCTATACCTATGCACAAATTGCTCCTGATGATAGCTATAATAACTATTTGATTCCTGCTGCTGTATTTGCGCTCGATTATGCTACCAGTGATTGGCAATCGCAGGCCAACAGAGTTATTAGCGAAAATTATATCGCAAAAGACAGAGGTTTGGCTGTTTTTAAAAGTAGCACTCATAAAGAAGCGCTTTCTGTACAGTTTCATGCAAGGCAAGATATGGGAGGACATACACATGGAGATCGGTTGGATTTTACCTTAAGTGGTTTGGGTAGAATTTGGGTTAGAAAAACGTATGGCGGTAGTCAATTTCAAGCTTCAAAATACCACTCTATGGTATTAATCAACGACAAAGGTGTTCCTGTAACTGATAGAGATGGAGATAAAAGTAGACAGCCAGCTAAAATCCTTAGTTATTCTCTATCAGATAAATTATCTACCATTACTGCAGACGCCACCTATGCTTACACATGGAAATGGCATTGGAATAATAGATTAGCTAGCCAAGATCATCAATGGTTAGGGAAAAATGGTTGGGAAAAAGTATCTGAAACTTTTAATCATTTTTTATTAGAACCAAAAAATGAAACTCGTTATAACACTCCAATTTACGATTATGAGCATTGGCATGTACCAAAAAATTTAGAACGTATTGTAAAAAAGAAAGTAAATCCGATGAAAAAAGTAGTAAGAACGGTTAGTTTACTTAGAGAAAAACATCCTATGTTATTGGTTGTTGATGATGTGATTAAAGATGATAACAAGCATAATTATAAATGGACTGCACAAATTGCTAGAGATTTAGAATTAGATTATTATGATATAAATCTTAAAAAAGAAAACTACAAAAACGATATTATTTTAAAAGAACCTGCTACAAATGGTAATAAAAGATTATTAATTCGCGTTTTAAATAATAACAGTACTATCACAAACACCAATCCTGGGTATATTGAATTGTTAGATTATAAAGACATTTTTACAGGAGAGCCCTTTACACCAAATCCGAATTGGGAACGCAAAAGGCTCATTGTTGAAAGCGAAAGTATTACCCCTAATTTTAAGGTTTTACTATTTCCTTTTAAAAAAGGAGATGAAATTCCTGTTACTAAATGGAACACAGACAAAACTCTTTTAACTATCCTTTTTTCTGATGAAGAAAGAGTTCTTAAATTTTATAAAAATACTAGTAATAATACGCAAATAGCACTTTTACATACTCGTAATAAAAATCTTTTAAAAAATGAAGAAAATTCTTTTCATTTTCATAAAAACATTATTTATCCCAACCCTGTTTCTGAAGGAAATAATATTCAAATAAATACTTCTAATAAAGAAATAAAATATACAATATTTGATAAACAAGGTAGAAAAATAGCTGAAGGAAAAACCTTTAACAAAATGATTAATTTAAATACTTTAGAAAAAGGCATTCATTTTTTAACATTGTCTTTTAATGGACAAAAAACTAGCCATAAAATAATTATAAAATAACACGATTACGCTAATAAATCACTATCTACTAAACTACTATTAAACATATTACACATGTGTTTCTTTTAAAATTCGAAATAAATAATTACTAAGCTTCCTTTTTATGAATTCATGTTACGCAAGCAAATGGTTCAAAAGAATGTTTATGCTACTTTAGGTGTTCTACAACTCTTAACAAGTTTGTATATAAATTTATAACGTAAAATAACAACTATATGAAAACAATATAATAGGGATAAACACAATTGTGTTTATCTTTAGGTTGGCAACAAGATGAAAATGAACTTCAAAATAAACAAGGACGATTAAAAAAACTAATTGAAAACTTTAAAAAAAGGTTTAGTACTTCGTGATTATATGCTTACTCGTTCAATCTTATAGCCTCTTATTCAGTTTCTATTCGTCAATACAGCTTAAGCAGTCTGGCTTACTTCAGTCTATGGATCACTCCAACAATCTTACTACTTGCTTTACATAGGAGCGTTAATTCCTAGTAGTCGGGACTTACACCTTATGGGGCATTCTTTATTTTGAATTATATTTACCATTCAAGCCACATACACACTATAGCAAATAGGGCGATTAGTATTTAATCGAAAGGTTGTTGTTTATTTTTCACCCAACTTACCATATATTTAACGTTACCATACATGAGCAAAAAAATATTAGCAAAACCTAGAGGAATAATTATATTTTTATTCTTATTTTCCTTAATTCTAATTTTTAGTTTAGGAATCTTGTTTTTTATAAAACCTGAGACAAGATTATTTTTACTATTATTTGCATCTTTTGTTCTATTTGGGATTTATTATATTATAAAGACATTTACTTACTTAAAAATTGGAAGAGACTTCATAAAACACGGTTTTTATTCAAAAAATAAATATGATAAAATTAAAAAAATTGAATTGTATGATTTAAAAGAATAGAGGTCAATATTTAAATACGTATCTTAATAGATAATAAAGATATACAAATATGGATATTTTCAAAGGTCAAAATCTTCTAGAGTTCTCTGATCGGTTTAAAACAGATGATGATTGTAAAGAGTATTTAGCTAATATAA
>CALISK010000328.1 GCA_938041625.1 uncultured Tenacibaculum sp.
ATAGATAGAGCAGTAGCTTTTGGAAATCGATTAGAAAGAGAATTAAGGCAGAAATTAAATATACATCCAGATGATCAAAGTGCTTTGTTTATAAGAAACATGGCAGAAGCAAATAAAAATGTTGGTCAGTTAACCACTGCACTATTCTTTATTGTAATTTTAGTAGGATCTGGTACTTTAATAGCAGGAATAATAGGAATTAGTAATATTATGATTTTTTCTATTAAAGAGCGTACAAAAGAGTTTGGTATTCGTAAAGCATTAGGAGCAAAACCAGGATCAATAATTAGTATGGTTGTTAAAGAATCCTTGCTAATAACAAGTATTGCTGGGTATTTAGGTTTGGTATTAGGTACATTTATTTTAAGCCAAATAGGAGACGGATTAGAGGAGTATTTTATATACAACCCAAGCGTAAGTTCAGGAATTGTTATAGGAGCAACTTTTACTTTAATAATAGCAGGATTATTGGCTGGGTATTTACCTGCAAAAAAAGCAGCACAAATTAAACCTATTGTAGCATTAAGAGCAGACTAACTATGTTTAAATTTATATTTGATTCTGATACATGGCAAGAAATTTATGGAGGAATTCGTAAAAATAAAACCAGAACAATAATTACTATAATTGGTGTTTTATGGGGTATATTTCTCTTAGTTGTACTATTGGGAGCAGCCCGTGGAATGGAGAATAACTTTAAAAAAGCTTTTGGAGATTTTGCAACAAATAGTTTAGTTGTATGGACCAATAGAACGGATAAACCTTTTAAGGGATTTCAAAAAGGTAGAAGAATACAGCTTAAAACAAGAGATGTAGAAGTTTTAAAAGAAGAATTTAAAGGAAGACTAAAATATATAGTTCCTAGATGTCAAACTTCTAGTTTAATAATTAATGGTTTTAAATCTGGAGATTTTCAAGTTAGTGGAGATTATCCTGTATTAGATAAAGTTCAAAAGAAAAATTTAATTTATGGAAGATTCCTTAATAAGAATGATATAAAGAATAAAGCAAAAGTTGTTGTTATAGAAGAAGAGATTTATAAACAATTATTTGAAAAAAATGAATATCCAATAAACCAATATTTGATTATAAATAATGTTAATTACAAGTTAGTAGGAGTTTATAAATCAGGAGCAATTGATTTTGATGGAGATACTGCTTATATCCCTTTTACAACTTTTCAGCAAGTATACAATAGAGGTAATAGTATTGATTGGATGATGATAACTGCTGATGAAGGAGTAAATATAGAACAGTTTGAATTAGATATTCAATTAACATTAAAGAATTTACACAAAGTAGATCCTGAAGATAATAAAGCTTTTGGAGGTATTAATTTAGCAGTTCAAATAGGTAAGTTTACTGGGTTTTTAACAGGAATGCAGTTTTTAACATGGTTTGTTGGTATTGCCACATTAATAGCTGGTGTTTTTGCTATTGGTAATATTTTACTAATTACGGTGAAAGAACGTACTAAAGAAATAGGAATAAGAAGAGCATTAGGTGCCACGCCAAGAGAAATTAGACAACAAGTAATATTAGAATCAGTTTTTTTAACAACAATAGCAGGTATGTTAGGAATTGTTTTTGGAGGGTTGGTATTGTATATTATAGATAGTGCTTTTGGCTCTGGTCCAGATCCAACATTATTAAACCCAACAGTAAATATCCCAATTGTATTAATTGCATTTACTATTTTAATAGTATTAGGTACTTCAATAGGTTTGATACCTGCATACATGGCAACAATGATAAAACCTATAGAAGCATTAAGAGAAGAATAAAATAAAAAATAATCAGACTTTATAAATAAAAACAATGAGTAAAAGAGCAAAAATTATTTTAATAATTGTAGCAATACTATTTGCAGCTGTATTAATCTGGTTCGCAAAAAAGAATAAGAAAAATATTGTACAATTCGATACAGAGAAACCTTTTAAAACTACAATTGTTAAAAAAACGGTAGCAACTGGTAAAGTGGTTCCTTTAGAAGAAGTAGAGATTAAGCCACAAATTGCAGGTATTGTAGCTAAAGTAGTTGCTGAAGAAGGACAAATTGTAAAAGCAGGAGATTTAATAGCAACTGTTAGAGTTGTACCTAATGTAGAAGCTTTAAACTCTGCTAATAACGAAATAAAAAATGCACAGTTAGCATACAACAATGCAAAAGTTCAATACGATCGTAATAAGAGTTTATTTGAAAAAGGAGTGATAGCAAGACAAGATTTTGAGAACTCTGAATTAAACTTTAATAATGCAAAACAACGATTATCAAACGGGCGTTCTAACATGGATATTGTTAAAAAAGGGACTACTGCTGGTTTAGGTAATGCAGCTAATACAAATATTAGAGCAACATCGTCGGGTATGATTGTTGAAATACCAATTAAAAAAGGATACCAAGTAATACAAAGTAATAGCTTTAATGCTGGTACAACAATTGCTACCATTGCAGATATGAGCAAAATGATTTTTGAAGGTAAAGTAGACGAGTCTGAAGTAGGTAAGTTAATTAAAGGAACAAAGTTAGATGTTTCTTTAGGAGCTATTGAAGATAACAAGTTTCCTGCGATCCTAAATTTTATAGCACCAAAAGGAACAGAAGAAGGAGGAGCTGTACAGTTTAAAATTAAAGCAGATGTAACTTTAGATGAAAAATATTTCATTAGAGCTGGCTATTCTGCAAACGCTGATATTGTTTTACAAAAAAAAGATAGTGTATTGGCTATTAAAGAAGCTTTATTACGTTTTGATAAGAAAACAGAAAAACCTTATGTAGAGATAAAGACTGGAGAAGATACCTTTGAGAAGAAAGAATTAGAATTAGGAATATCTGATGGAGTGAACATAGAAATTCTATCAGGAGTATCTGCAAGCGATGAAATTAAAATATGGAACAAAGCTTCTAAAGACAAAAAGGATAAAGATGAAGATTAACTAACAATATTGTACGATAAAGTAAAAAAGGGACTCATTTTGAGTCTCTTTTTTTGTTATAAGAGGGATTCATCGAATTAAAACATCGGCTTACCTAGTTATATAGTGGTAGTAGTCTATTTCTTTGGTTTTTTAGAACAGGTAGTTTGTAAATTAGGGTAAGCATTTGTATAAAACCCACTAAAAGAGATGTACCATGAAAAATTATTACTTCAAATTTAAAAAAGCCTATTTAATACTAATCATATTATTAACGTTTGGTAATTCGTTTGCTCAAAGTGATCCTTTTAATTGTAACACTGAAGCATATTTATTTCAAAGTAATGATGTATACGCTCAAAACTTAGCTTCAGGAGCTGCTAGTTTAGATGGAATCGATCTTACTGCTAGTATAATTAATGGAGTAGGGTATAATAGTAAAGATGGATACATTTGGGGTTCTTTAAAATCACCATCAAATACAATTGTAAGAATTGGAAATAATTATGAAATGACGACTTATACTGTACCTAATTCGCCATATTCTTATGTAGGAGATGTAAATCAAGATGGTATTTATTATTTAAAAAATGGGAGTTCATCATTTTATAAAATCGATTTAGATCCTGAATCTGCCAATTATCTTACAAACATAGGAACAGGATATTTATCAGAAGCTATTACAAATCATGATTGGGCATTTAATGCAGTAGATGATATGCTTTATGCGGTAGAAAAACACAGTAATATATTATATAGGATTGACCCTGGAACAGGTAATGTTCAATCATTAGGAGAGGTCCCTGTTTTATCAGGTTTAAGTTATACCTATGGAGCAGTATATTTTGATGTAGATGGAAATTTTTATGTTTCAGCAAATCAAACAGGAACTGTATACGTAATATATGCTGTACAAGATGTAACTCAATCTAGCGATATGAATTCTAATTTCTTTGCTTTTGGACCTTCTAGTTCTCAAAATGATGGAGCAAGGTGTCCTACTGCTCCAGTACCTCAAGAAAATTGTGCTAATGGAACAGATGATGATGGAGACGGATTAGTAGATTGTGATGATCCATCATGTTCAGGAGTAGCTGCTTGTCCAGAAATAACAACTACAACAAGTGGAAATGGAGGAGGATTAGAAAGTAACAATCGTTTGTCTGCTCAAATTAATCAAAGAAATATTAAAAGAATAAAAGCGAATTACAAGTTTGATGTTAAGAAAGCAAAAAGAGTAATGAAAACGAACTCTTATGCAAAAAGATCGGTAAATGATTCTATTTCTCTTTGGGATTTTATTCCGATGGATATTATTACAGGAGCAAACGCAGTAGAAAGTTCTCCTAAAGACTTAAAAGATATAACCAATGCAACAGAGGTTGTTTCTGTAGATTATTTAAGAAATGATAAAGGTATAGGAACTTTATTAGCCTTAAAAACAGAAGAGAAAGTTTATGAACATACAAAGCACATTTGTGATCGATTTACAGGAGCTGAATTATTATCAGTTTCTAACTTAGAAATTAATGATGCTTTATTTATAAAATCGGTAGTAAAACAACCAGACGGATCTATAGAGTTTGTAGCTAGTTTTTCTGTAAGAGAATCTGATGACAAGGCATCATTTGTAGTAGAATCTCACTGGAATTTAGATAAATATGCAGAAAAAGGATATTATAATTTTCAAATATGGGCAAGCTCTATAGATGATCTATATAAATTAGCAGAAGAAGTTTTAAGGTTGGTAAAAATTCAAAAGCCTATAATTGAATATAAAAGTTCTGAAGCACCACCTATTTACATTAAAAAAGCAGGTTATAAAAACGGGCAAATTCAATTAGAAATTATAAATAAATTAAAAGCGACAACAGTTTTATTAGAAGGATTTAAAAGAGAAACAGAAACTAGTGATAGTGAAAAAATGTCTTATGTAATAGATTTACCAGATTATGTTAATGTAGTATCATTAGATACTGAAAACTTATATGATTTCGGTTTTAGATTAAATAATGAGTTTAATATGACTCCAGATGATTTATTTGTATCTGATGGAACATGGGGAATTGATTATAGTTCAGAAGAACATGTAAACACTTTTGAGGTAGCACAAAATGAAGTTTCATTTGATGACAATGTATATGAAGTAGAAAGAAATATTGAATTAACAACTCAATCAAATCAAGATGTCTCTATTTATCGATCGTTAACTCCTAAGTTTGAAAAAGTAGATTTAACAAGTTATGAGTTAATGTCTTTTAAAATAAAAGGGAATGGTAAATTAAGAGTAACATTAGTGAAAGAGAGTATTTCTTCTTGGGAAAATCAACCTAGTATTGTAATAAACTTAAATGCAACTGAACAAAAGCATATTATTTATAAGCAAGATTTTTCTAAACAATTTACAGAAGAATTAAAATTAGATGATGTAAAAATGTTATTCTTTACATTATTAGGTTCAGATTCAGGAAAGAAAGAGTTAGAGCTTAAAGAAGTACAGTTTTTAAAAGAAGCAACAGCAAGTACAGACGATTTTCAATTAGAAGATGAGGTAGTAGTAGTTCCTAATCCTATAAAAGAAGTAGCGAATTTTAATTTTATTTCAGATAATATTCAAAGTTTTGATTTCGAAATATACAATGTTCTGTCAAAAAGAGTATACCACATAGAATCAATGACTAAAGCTGGTAAAAATAAAATTCCTTTTAATAAGGGTAATTTAAGTTCAGGGATTTATTTCTACAAAATAAGATTGAAAGAAAGAGAATTGAAAGGTAAAATTGTAATTAAATAGCATTGAATATATAGAGAAAGATATTTATACTTTTAAGTGTAATTTATGGTGGATGTTACTTATAAGTGAGTAACATCTATTTTTATTTAATAGTAATTGTTGAAGCAATATAAAATGATTACTCATTAATTATTTTTTAATAGAAATGTTAAATACCGTTTTTTTCCTGTTTTTTTAGAATTAAAAAAAGTTAAATTGCTGAAAATAATTTTGTTAACCCCCAAACAAACTTTACGATGAAGCATTTTTACCTTAAGCTTTTAAAATTATTGCTATTAATTTTTTTAACTTTTACTTACCCTTTTATACAAGCACAAGAATTACCTTTTAATTGTGTTGAAGAAGCATATCTTTTTCAAAACAATGATGTATATGCTCAAAACTTAGCATCTGGTAGCGCTATTTTAGATGGAATAGATGTAAACTCAGCAAATATAAATGGCGTCGGTTATAATAATAAAGATGGCTATATATGGGGATCTTTAAAGTCTCCAGCGAATACTATTATAAGAATAGGAAATAATTATGAAGCAACAACTTATACTTTACCTAGTGCTCCGTTTTCGTTTGTAGGGGATGTAAATCAAGATGGAATTTATCATTTAAAGAATGGAAGTAATTCATTTTATAAAATAGATTTAGATCCAACTTCAGCAACATATCTTACAAGAGTAGGAGATGGTACTTTGTCTCAAGGATTAAATGTTCACGATTGGGCTTTTAATTCGGTAGATAATAAATTATATACTGTAGAAAAAAACACGAATACACTTTATAAAATAGATGTTACTAATGGAAATGTTGAATCTTTAGGAGTTGTACCAATTTTAGATGGTTTAAACTACACTTATGGAGCTGTGTATTTTGATGTAGATGGGAATTTTTATGTTTCAGCAAACCAAACAGGAACTGTATATATTGTATATGCTGTACAAGATATAGAGAGTGTAGCAGATATACGTTCAAATTTATTTGCATTTGGCCCTTCTAGTTCTAGTAATGACGGAGCAAGATGTCCTACAGCTCCAGTACCCCAAGAAGATTGTACGAATGGAGTTGATGATGATGGAGATGGATTGATAGATTGTGATGATCCGTCTTGTTCAGGAGTAGCAACGTGTCCGCAAATTAGAACAACTAGTAGTGGAAATTCGGGAGGATTAGAAAGTAATAATCGTTTGTCTGCTCAAATTAATAAAAGAAATATTAAAAGAATAAAAACAAATTATAAATTCGATGCTAAAACGGCAAAGAAGGTAATAAAGAGTAACACCTATGCTAAGAAGTCTAATAAAAAGACGATTTCTCTTTGGGATTTTATTCCGATGGACATTATTTCTGGAGCTAATGCAGTAGAGAGTTCTCCTGAGGATTTAAAAGATATAACAAATGCAACTGAGGTGGTTTCTGTAGATTACCTGAAAAACGATCAAGGAATTGGAACTTTATTAGTGTTAAAAACAGAAAATAAAGTATATGAGCACACAAAGCATATCTGTGATCGATTTACAGGAGCAGAATTATTATCTGTTTCTAATTTAGAAATAAATGAGGCTTTATATATAAAATCTAGAGTAAAACAACCTGATGGGTCGATTGAATTTGTGGCTAGTTTTTCGATAAGAGAATCTGATGATAACAAATCATTTATAGTTGAGTCGCATTGGAATTTAGATAAATATGAAGAGAAAGGATATTATAATTTTCAAATATGGGCTGGCTCTATTAATGATTTATATAAGTTAGCAGAAGAAGTTTTACGATTAGTACAAGTTCAAAAACCTATTATTGAAAATAAAAGTTCTGAAGCACCTCCTGTTTATATAAAAAAAGCAAATTATAAAAATGGGAAAATCCAACTAGAAATTATAAATAAATTAAGAGCTACATCAGTATTATTAGAAGGATATAAACGAAATACAGAAACTAGTGACAACGAAAAAATAAGTTATGTAATAGATTTACCAGATTATATTAATGAAGTGTCGCTAGATACAGAAAAATTATATGATTTTGGCTTTAGATTAAATAATGATTTTAACATGACTCCAGATGATTTATTTGTATCTGATGGAACTTGGGGAGTCGATTACAGTTCTGAAGAGCATGTAAAAACATTTAAAGTAGAACAGAATGAAGTTTCATCTGATGATAATATATATGAAATTGAACGAAATGTTAAATTTACTGCAGAAACAAATCAAGATGTTTCTATTTTCCGTTCGTTAACACCTAAATTTGATAAAGTTGATTTAACAAGTTATGAGCTAATGTCTTTTAAAACAAAAGGGAATGGTAAGTTAAGAGTAACATTAGTTAAAGATGGTATTTCTTCTTGGGAAAAACAACCTAGTATTTTAGTAAATCTAACAGCGAATGAACAAACGCATATTATTTCTAAGCAAGATTTTTCTAAGCAATTTACAGAAGAATTAAAATTAGATGATGTAAAAATGTTATTCTTCACATTGTTGAATTCAGGTTCAGTAAAGAAAGAATTAGAACTTAAAGAAGTGCGGTTTTTAAAAGAGGTAACTGCAGGCATTGATGATTTTCAGTTAAAAGAAGAAGTAATAATTGTACCCAATCCAATAAAAGAAGCAGCTACTTTTAGTTTTATTTCTGAAAGCGAGCAAGGCTTTGATTTCGAAATATATAATGTTTTATCAAAAAGAGTGCATCATATAGAACTTAATGCTGAAGTAGGTAAAAACATAATTTCTTTCAGTAAATATAACTTAAGTACTGGTATTTATTTTTATAAAATAAAATTAAAAGAAAGAGAATTAAAAGGTAAAATAATTATCAAATAGCTTTAAAATAGTATGTAGTATAATTTTATTTAGGAAGAATATAATTATACTGATTAATGTAAATTTGTAATGGGTATCACTATAGAGTATGTGATACCCATTTTTATTGATTATTTTTACAAATTAGATTAATAGTTATTTATGAAAAAGGGATCAAAAACTCGATATAATATTCTTGAAAAAGGGTTTGATTTAATTTATAAAAATGGGTATCAGGCAACAAGTATAGATGAAATATTAGCAACAACAAAAGTAACTAAAGGCGCCTTTTATTATCATTTTAAAACAAAAGATGATATGGGAGTTGCAATTATAAAAGAAATTGTTAAACCAATAATACAAGAAAATTTTATAGCTCCATTACAAAATACATCAAAACCAATAGAGGAGATTTATCAAATGATAAAATCACTTCTTTTAGAAGTCCCTTTTTTAAAGTTAGAATACGGTTGCCCAGTGAGTAATTTAACACAAGAAATGACTCCTTGGAATATTGAATTTACAAATGTTTTAAATAAATTAATATTAGAGTGGCAAATAGCGATTGAAAATTGTATTAAAAAAGAAGTTAATAATAGAAATTTATTGAATGATGAAACTCCAAAACAGGTAGCGTTTTTTATAATTTCAAGTTACTGGGGGATTAGAAATTTTGGTAAAATAACAAAAAGTAAAGATTGTTATCTTGTTTATTTAAAAGAGCTTAAGGTTTATTTAAGTAAGTTCTTTTAATTACCTTTCTATAAAAACATACTAACTAGTATGTTTTTATTATGTTTGCATTATATTTAATAAAATATTAATGCACCAGATACTTATATTTTACCATTCTTTATTCCGTTGGTTTCTTTTACTAACGATCATTTATTCCATATATAGAGCTTGTAGAGGTTTAATTCAAAATTTATTTTTTTCTAAACTAGATAACCTTATTAGGTATTTGACGGTAACAATAGCGCATATTCAATTTATTATTGGAATAGTTCTTTACACAAATAGTTCTTCTGTAAGTTTTTTTTGGAAAAACTTAGATGAAACGTTATATGATATTAATGATGTTTTTTTTGGGTTAATACATATAATTCTTATGTTATCAGCAATAATAGTATTAACAATTGGCTCATCATTAACGAAACGAAAATTAAGAGATAAAGAAAAATTTAAAACAATACTAATTTGGTACTCAATTGTATTACTCATCATATTTATAGCAATTCCTTGGCCATTTTCACCTTTAGCAAATAGACCATACATTAGATAATTATGAAAAATTTATTTAAAACGAAAATAGGTAGACTTCGAATAATTGGGTTTTTAGAAAGTATTTCACTTATCGTGCTTGTTTTTATTGCTTTACCAATCAAATATTATTTTGGAAACCCAAAACCAACAGCATTCTTTGGTTTAATTCATGGAGTATTATTATTTATGTTCATAATTAATACTTTAAGTGTGGGGGTTGAACAGAATTGGAAATTTAAAAGAGTAACCTATAAAATGATCTTAATCTCTTTTATTCCTTTTGGTGTTTTTTTTATAGATAAGTTTTTTTTAAGGGAAATATACAAAGAGAGTTAGATAATAGATATTGAAAAAATAATAATTTAAAACTTTAAAAATGATACTTGTTTTTAAAACAAACATACAAACGGAAGCCCAAATTGCAATCATAAAACCATACTTGAATAGTTTTTTTTTAGAGTCTGAATGGAATTTTGACCTTGAAGATTGTGATAATATATTACGAATAGAAAGTGAAAGCTTTTCAAGTGAAAAAATAATAGAACTATTACAAAATCAAAATTTTGAATGTATTGAATTGCAATAAATATTTTAAATGGAAGGTTTAATGTATAAATATTTAAAGAATAGTTCTAGTTGTTAGATAGAAAAAAGGGTAAAATTTGTGCCGTATAAAATAATTGCGAACTAAGTTTATTTATAATAGAATTCATACATCAAAATTAGGTTAAGATAATCTTAGAGGTTATTGTTATAACTAAATATGGATAATTTAAAGATTTATTTTTAATATTATTTGTTTAACGGTTGAAAACTACCACTTATCGATCATTTATCTTAGAACTATCTAAAAAATAATCAAAAGAGATAAATGTAGTGTAATTTAGCAGTGTAAGTAATTAATAAAACAATCCCACAAATAAATAAATTATGAATATTTCTCAATTAATAAATTCGATTCTAAGAGGTTTAACAAATATGACAAATGCAGGATTAAAAGCTGAAAAAATTCCTGTTTATGTTGAAAAAAATAGAAGTCCCTTTTCTAAATAAAAGGTATCCCCCAACATTTTTAGATACCCCTTTATTACTTTTATTAGTAGTAAATCGATATAATCCCCAACAAAAAGGAACTCCTAGGAGTTCCTTTTTAAATTTTATTTAAAACACAGTATATTAACTAAACATTTTGGCAACTTTATCTGCTTTTCTACTTTCAGAATAATCATAAAAACCTTCACCAGATTTTACGCCTAATTTACCTGCATTAACCATGTTCACTAATAAAGGACATGGGGCATATTTTGGGTTTTTAAACCCATCATACATTACATTTAAGATAGATAAACAAACATCTAAACCAATAAAATCTGCTAATTGTAATGGACCCATAGGATGCGCCATTCCTAATTTCATAACAGTATCTATTTCTTTAACACCTGCAACGCCATTATATAGAGTTTCTATAGATTCGTTAATCATAGGCATTAAAATTCTGTTAGCAACAAAACCAGGATAGTCATTTACTTCTACAGGAACTTTATTAATCTTTTCTGTTAATTCAACAATAGTATCATTAACAGCATCAGAAGTATTATAACCACGAATAATTTCAACCAATTTCATAATAGGTACAGGGTTCATAAAATGCATACCTATTACCTTGTCAGGCCTAGAAGTTACTGCTGCTATTTGAGTAATAGAAATAGAAGAAGTATTTGTAGCTAATATTGTTTCTTCAGAACAAGTTTCGTCTAATTCTTTAAAAATTTTAAGCTTTAAATTAATATTTTCAGTAGCAGCTTCTACCACTAAACTAGCATTTTCAACACCTTCTTTAATACTTGTAAAAGTAGTAATGTTTTTAAGGGTGTTTTCTTTATCTTGTTCGGTAATTCTCTCTTTAGCGACCATTCTATCTAAGTTTTTAGAAATTGTAGCTATTCCTTTATCTAAAGCTTTTTGAGAGATGTCTATTAATTGAACTGTATAATTAAATTGAGCAAATGTATGAGCAATACCATTTCCCATAGTACCTGCTCCAATTATTGCGATATTTTTCATGTAAAATTTAAATTTTGATAGTTGTTTGTTATTTAGAAAAACAATCAATTATTTGATGTGCAACTCGTAAAGCTTCTGCTCCTTGTGAAAGAGAAACAATCGGAGTTACATTATTGTTAATTGCATTAGCAAAAGAATCTAGTTCATCTAAAATTGCATTGTTTTGATGTATTTTCGGATTTTCAAAATAGATTTGTTTTTTAATACCTTCAGCATTTTGTAGTATAATAGCAAAATCATCTATTGTTTCTGGGGCATCTTTCATTTTTACTACTTCAGATTTCTTTTCTAAGAAATCAACAGAAATGTAGGCATCTTTCTGAAAAAAACGTGTTTTACGCATATTTTTCATAGAAATTCTACTCGAAGTTAAATTAGCAACACATCCATTCTCAAATTCTATTCTAGCATTAGCTATATCAGGAGTTTCAGATATTACTGAGACACCGCTAGCATACACATTTTTTACTTTTGAATTTACTACAGAAAGAATAATATCAATATCATGTATCATTAAATCTAAAACAACAGGAACATCAGTACCTCTTGGGTTAAATTCTGCCAATCGATGTGTTTCGATAAACATTGGAGTATCAATAATCTCTCTTACAGCAGTAAAAGCAGGATTAAATCGTTCTACATGTCCAACCTGACCATGTACATGATTTTGACTAGCTAAGGTTTTTATTGCTTCAGCTTCTTGAATGGTATTGGTAATAGGTTTTTCTATAAAAATATGTTTCCCTTTTTCTATGGCCTGTTTAGCACAATTAAAATGAGATAATGTAGGAGTTACAATATCTACTACATCTACAGCATCAATTAAACTTTCAATAGAATCAAATAAATGGTATCCATATTCCAATGAAACTTTTTCAGCATTTGTTTCATCTGGATCGTAAAATCCTACTAATTCATATTTTTCAGATTCTTGTAATAAACGCAAGTGAATTTTTCCTAAATGACCTGCACCTAACACTCCAGCTTTTAGCATAAATAATAAAGTTATAAGTGATGACTAATTTTGTAAAGTCTATGGAAACAAAGATACATTTTTTTAAAGTTTATTTTTATTTTATATGATTTTCAAAATCATGATTTTTATAAATAAACTTGCTCAAGAAATTAAATGGGGTAATAGATGTTTTCTATGTTTAGTTAGAGAGAATAAGTTGCTAGTTAAATTTTATTGTAATTAATCTTTTAAATATTGTTATTAAGTGTTTTAATAGGTTTTTTACAAGAGAACTCTTTCCTTTAGGTAAAGACTTTAAATGTTTTTTACTTTTCTTTAATTGATGGTAGTTTAATGCAGTTTTTATATATTTTTTTGAACATAAAGTTTTGATAAAAGAATCTGAGTTATTTAATTTTCTTTGAAGTGAAATAAATATTGTTAGAAATACTTAATAGTAAATGAGATAATTTTATTTTGAAATAATGTTCCTTGGAGATAACTAAGTTTTGTAGCAATAAGTTAGATGGAAATTTTGGTGTAACTATGTCTTAATATTGTTAACAAAATCATTCTTTATACAATAAAATGTGTCTCATACAAGAGATATGTTTTTTTTAATTAAAGTATCTTTGAGCACCTATTTATACCATGAAAGATACAACCAAACATCAGGGACTTAGAAATCAACTTGCTACTGTTTTAATGAGAAAAGGAATTGTAGATGAAGATGTATTAAACGCAGTTAGAAAAATTCCAAGACATCTATTTATTGATAGTAGTTTTGAAGATCATGCTTATCAAAATAAAGCATTTCCTATTGCAGCAGATCAAACTATTTCTCATCCATATACAGTAGCTTTTCAATCGCAAGTACTTGAAATAGTACCAGGTGAGAAAGTTTTAGAAATAGGTACAGGTTCTGGCTATCAAACAGCTGTTTTACTAGAGTTAAATGCAGAAGTATATACTATTGAAAGACAACACGAGTTGTTTAAAAGAACCTCTTTGTTTCTGCCTAGAATAGGATATAAACCGAAGCGATTTATTTTTGGTGATGGTTATAAAGGATTACCAGAACAGGCCCCTTTTGATAAAATAATTGTTACAGCAGGTGCACCATTTATACCAAAACCTTTATTAGGACAATTAAAAGTAGGAGGTAAGTTATTGATTCCTGTAGGTGACAAAACACAAATTATGACTTTACTTATTAGAAAGTCATTAAAAGAATTTGAAAAGCACGAATTGGGTGATTTTAAGTTTGTACCTATGTTAGAGAAAAAGAATTAGTTATTAATTCTATTTTCAATTTCATGTTTTAATTTAAGTTTATCTTTATTGGATAGAGATGTGTTTAAAGAAATAACAGGATATATTTTATTGTTTTTTAGTTCAATTTTCAAACTTAATTCTTTAAAAATTGATTTAGATAATGTTATTTCTTTTATGTCTTTAATATCAAGTATTCTATTTGATGTACTTCCATATCTATTGGTGAATTCATTAATAATTAGCTGTCTTTTATTTAAAGTACACACTATTCTTTTTGTTGTAAAGCTATTAATAGATACCATCATAAACATGATTGTAGGAATTAAAAAAAGTCCATAAAAAAACAAATAAAAAATAAAATCTTTTATTGAGTTTAAACCATTATAAGTACCACTTATGAATTGATAAAAGAAATAAAAAGAAAATACCATAAATGCCCCCAAAAATAAATGAAGTGCTTTTTTGTTGATGTAAGCTCAGTTCTTCCATTTTAAAATAAGATATTTTTGTGTAAAAATATTTAAATGTATTGATTTTATAATAATTAAAACTAAAGCCAAAATAATCTATTTTAAATTTGACCTTATGTTTGAAAAATAAAATTAGTTAAGAAGCGATAGTAATTTATCTTTATTAATCTCACAAAATAGTTGAAAATATGAACTTTAGTGTATTTCATTTTAACTTCTAAAAAGTTTATGGGATAAAACGAGTTTGTATCTAACACATTGAATTTGAAATTCTGCTGCACGATATTTTCGAATTATTGCGTACTGCTGACTTTAATCAGATTTAAAAACATAGGACTGGTCTAGTTCTTTTTTTGAATTAAAATTATTTCTTATTTCATTTTTCTTCTTTATAGATCCAGTTAACTCCTCATATGATTAAAAAACTTACACTAACTCAAAATAACTTTGAACCTTAAAAAGCATGTCATTTCCATGCATAAATATTAAATAAAAAAAAATGTAAATTAAAATGAAAACTAATATTCTTACGGCATAAAACTTTTTTTTATCATCATGGTTCTTAAGTAAAAACTCATGTGTTATGATTAATAAAATACCTGTTGTAGCTCCAAGAGTAGGTGATACATAAAAAAATAAAGCACCATCACCCCAACCCCTAGTTTTGAAAGTTATGTATACATAAAAAAACAAGACAGATAAAATAGTTGATAAAGTAACGAATAATACATACTTAAATACTTTTTTCATATTGTATTAGGTTAAAAAACTTTAATGTAATTCTTTTTTTGCTGAAGTAAAATTGTTTCTTAATTTTTCTAAATCTTCCCGTAAGTTTTAATATCTTAATCTATGGGGTATAGTTGTTAAATGAGTTAAACTCTCAGTGTATTAATTTTTATTCAGTTGTAGAATTAGCTTTATTTTGATTTAACTATAGATTATTGGCACTAAAAACTATGTAGAGTAATTGAAAAACATGAATTAAAAGATTTTAATTTTGGACTTATATTACAGAAGAAGAATTAAAAACACAACTCAATAAAATTGTAATAATCTTTTATTGAGTTTAAGCCATTATAAGTACCACTTATGAATAAAACAGTGATTGATAAAAGAAATAAGAAAATAAGACCGTAAATTATACCGAAAACAATTGAAATACTTCTTTGTTGGTATAGGTTAAGTTCTTTCATTATTAAAATAGTACAATTTTTTTATGATAAACTTTTGTGTGAAAATTAATATCCTAGTAATTAGAACCAATAATACATGGTTTTAAATATTTATAAATTATAATTACACCTTTCTAGAAAACAAATTGTTATTATAAAAAAAATCCGCTAAACAAGCGGATTTATTGAATTTGGTATGAAACGATCAATTATTCAACTGTTGCATCTGCAACAATAACTTCTGGTTGATGGTTTTGTTGAATTTTCTTCGTTTTTGTATTTTGAGATAAACCACAAGGAGCCGTGCTACCACAAGATGTTAAACCTAAGAAACCAACGATACAAATTGCAATAAATACTACTTTTTTCATGTTGTTTTTAATTTAGATGCTAAATTTACAAAATTTTAATCAATTTTTCAGAATTAATCTTCTCTTCAATAACGTTAAAACCTACCATCTTATTTTGAATGTCAGTTAATAAATCTTCAGTAATTGGATTACCATCATTCCATTCGGTAATTGATAACCATTTTTGAATATCTTCTAACTGTTGTTCATATCTAATAGAGAGTGTTTTATCAATATCGTCTATTTGTTTAAAATCTGTTGTGCAATTATTAATAATATCCAGTACTTGTTTTATTTTTTCAGGATGATTCTTTAAAACTTCATCTCTAATTGCCACAACAAAACATGGCCATGGAGTTGGGCAGTCACCTAATCTTCTAAAAGTACCTTCATCAACAAGAGGTTTTGTTGTAAAGTGTTCCCACATAAAGTAATCAGCTTCCCCGTTAGTAAGAGCATCAATACCTCCTTGTAAGTTTTTAACGACTTTGAATTTTAATTTACTAAGATCCCAACCATTGTTGTAAGCATTTACAATCGCCATTAAATGAGAACCAGATCCAAATCTACTAATTGCCACAGTAGCATTTTCTAAATCATCAATATTTTTAAATTTAGAGTTTGCACCTACATGTATTCCCCAAATCAAAGGGCTTTTTACAAAAGTTTGAATAATTTTAGAAGGATTTCCATTAATAATGTCTTTAATAATTCCTTCGGTTAAAACAATAGCAATATCTATTTCGCCTTCTCGTAAGGCTTTACACATAGCTCCAGTTCCGCCAGGAAAATCTTGCCATCTTAAATTAATATCTTGTTTTGTGTATTCTTTATTTTTTAAAGTAATGTACCATGGATAGTTAAAATGTTCTGGGACACCACCAACTTTTAAACTCAACATTTATTTTACTAATTTATCTAAAGTATATATGATTAAATCTTCTATAACTTTATTAGGGTTTTTACTAAAAGTACCATTAGCTCTATTGGCTA
This sequence comes from uncultured Tenacibaculum sp., assembly GCA_938041625.1. Lineage (GTDB taxonomy): Bacteria > Bacteroidota > Bacteroidia > Flavobacteriales > Flavobacteriaceae > Polaribacter. The sequence continues at coordinate 17,048 of CALISK010000328.1, forward strand.
TAATAGCATTCATAGAACAAGCATTATGTCCTAGTAATTTTGACAATCCATAGATAGCAGAAGTTTCCATTTCTAAATTGGTCACTTTTGTATTCTTAAATAAAAAAGAATCAATTTTTTGATTCAGGTTTTTGTCTTGTAAAGGAAGTCGTAATACACGGCCTTGTGGACCGTAAAAACCACCAGCAGTAGCTGTCATTCCTTTAAAAGTTTTTTCTGAAGATAATTTTTTTTCTAATTCATTAGAACAAGAAATAACAATTGGATCAGATTTTTTAGATGACCAATTGGTTTGTTTTATAAATTCATCCTCTATTTCTGGATGTGAAATTTTTTCAATTTGATAAGAATGTAACATTCCATTTAAATCTAGAGCAAAAGAACTTATCAAAAAACTATCAATAGGTATGTCGTGTTGTAAAGAACCAGAAGTACCTATTCGAGTAATGTTTAATTGTGTATGACTTTCTTTAATAACTCTAGTTTCTAGATCTATATTAACTATAGCATCTAGTTCATTTAAAACGATATCTATATTATCTGGCCCTATTCCTGTAGAAATAACAGTAATACGCTTTCCTTTATAAGCACCAGTTGTAGTTTTGAATTCTCTTTTTTGGGTAGTAAATTCAATACTATCAAAATGTTTGGTTACTTTATCAACTCTGTGTTGATCTCCAACAAAAATGATGTCGTTAGCAATGTGTTCTGGTTTTAAATTTAAATGGTAAATACTACCATCTGAATTTAAAATAAGCTCAGAATTTTTAATATTCATTAAGATGTTAATTTCAGCAGCTTATCATTTGCGTTTACATATAAATAGCTGTATTTTTTTGCTCCGCCAAGATACGAAAAATCAGAACGAATATCTCTATAGTAATTTAATTGCTTTTTTAATACTTGTTTTCCTGTTCTACTTAGTTTTACAGGAGAAAAAGAGGTGAATAGTTTCTTCAACTCATTTAGTTTATTAATATATTGTATGTCGCCAAAACCATAAATTGTTTCGTCTTTAAGTAATTCTTTTAAGAATAAATCTTTGTTCTCAAATACTTGTTGACTAGCTGTTTCAATAATTCGATTTTCCACTTGATTTAATCCATTCTCAATAGAAGGAAATCTTAGTAAGTGTGCTTTAATAGCGTCGCCTAAATAAATAAATGGAGAAGAAGGATTGAATTTATAAACAATTTCTAAGCGTAGAGGACTGTCTGAACAATATAATTGCCATATATAATCAGCATATTCTATATCGTCTTTAGAAAGTTCTACTCTGTTTTTATATAAACCAGTTAATTTTTGCTTTGTTAAGTTAGAAAAAGTTACTGAGTTTTCATTACCCTCAATTTTTCCACTTTGAACAAGTGTTATCTTTCTACCTTTCCTATAACGTTTTAGCCAACTAACAACAGCAATCATGTTTATTTGACAAAATAAATCAGAATCAAACCATAAAATAATTTCATCTTGATTTTGTTTACATAAATTCCTGTATTCTTTTAAAGTAAAATCAATAAAAGTTTTTTTAGTAATTTTATAAGAAGTGTTTAAAAAATCGAAACGTGTTTTCCAAAAATCTTCACTACCAACATCTGTAGTGGTTCGTCCTTCACAAAGCATTTCACGCCATGTTATAATTTCACCTTCAATATTTAAGTTGTTTAAAATATTAGTAGTTATATCGCCGTTAGTAATATGTAAATGAGAACTCATGAAAGGGGCTTAAAAAATTTTGTCAATAATAATAAAAAAAAACAATACTTTATGAATATTATTTAGATACTATTTTATTTTTAAGTATTTCGTTGTTTTAATGTTAAAAAAATAAACATTATTAAAAGTATTTGGTTGAAAATATAATTCATAATATGAACTAACCACCAACTCTTTTTGTTTTAAATCCTTTGTCTTTAAGTAGTTGCATTATTTGGTTTCTGTAATCCCCTTGAATTATTATTTTTTCATCTTTAAAACTTCCTCCTACAGATAAAAATGTTTTTATCTCTTTTGCTAGTTTTTTAAAATCACTAACTGCTCCATTATACCCTTCTATAATTGTAATAGGTTTTCCTTTTCTTTTTTCATATTTACAAATAAGAGGTTCTTCTTGTAACCAAATATCTGGTTTTTCTTCTGCTTTAGGAGTTTCAAATTTATGCTCTGGGAATAAATTTTTTAATTGATCTTTTAAGTCCATTTTATTTAATTAAGCCTAATTCACGTAAACGTTCATTTAAAAATTCTCCCGCAGAAATATCTTCAAATTGTTTTGGGTTTTTATCGCCAATACAATTCTCTAACACATCTAATTTCATATCAGAAATAGGGTGCATAAAAAAAGGAATAGAATACCTAGAAGTTCCCCATGACTCTTTAGGAGGGTTTACAACACGATGAATTGTAGATTTTAACTTATTATTACTATGTCTAGAAAGCATGTCTCCAACATTAATCATTATTTCATCGGGTTGTGCAATTGCATCAATCCATTCTCCTTTATGGTTTTGTACTTGTAGTCCTTTACCGTGAGATCCCATTAATAGAGTAATTAAGTTAATATCTCCATGGGCAGCAGCTCTAACAGCTCCTTTAGGTTCTTCAGTTATAGGAGGGTAATGTATAGGTCTTAGAATACTATTTCCATTTAAAATATATTCATCGAAATACTCTTCTTTTAAACCTAAGTGTAATGCTAATGAACGTAAGACATATTTAGCTGTTTTTTCTAGCATTTTATAAGTTTGTTTTCCAACCTTATTAAATTCAGCTAATTCGTTTACAGTTACATTCGCTGGATATTCTTTTTCTAATGAAGGATTACTTTCTACATACTGACCAAAATGCCAGAATTCTTTTAAATCTCCTTCTTTTTTTCCTTTAGCACTTTCTTTTCCGAAAGAAACATATCCTCGTTGTCCTCCAATACCAGGTATTTCATATTTCTGTTTTGTTGCTACAGGTAACTCAAAGAAATTTTTAATTTCAGTATATAAATTTTCTACGAGTGTATCATCTAAAAAATGACCTTTTAAAGCTACGAAACCAATTGTTTCATAGGCATTTCCTATTTCATTAATAAATTTTTGTTTCTGATCTTTATTGTCAGATAAAAAATCTCTTAGGTCTACACTTGGTATTTTATTCATTGTAGTCGTTTTTTCTATTGTATAAAGTTACTAAAAAAGTGTTATTTGTAATAGTTATTTTTTTGAAAAAGGAATTAAGTATGAAATTGAATAATTAAAACCAAAGCCAGTATTACTAGCAAATACTCTATTAAAACCTGGAGCATAAAGTGTTTTAAAACCAGGTTGATCATCTATGCTCAATGCTATTTTATAAGCACCATGAAATCCGATAAATAAATTTTTAAATGTTTCAGCTTTAATTCCTAACTGAAATTCAAACCAATGTGCTTTTAATCCGCTTTCAGAAATAGGTGTTGTAATTCGTTCTGTTGGAAACTCAATATCAACATCACTATCTCCAGTAGAAAGATTGGGAGTATAGTTATTCAATGTATGTTCAAAAATGGCAAACCCATATCTACCTCCAACATAAATTTCATTATTCATATCAAGCCAATTATTATAGGTATTATAATTAGCACCTAATCTTATATAACTTCCTTTAGAAGTAGAAGTAGTAAAATCTTCAAAAGTAATTTCTTTTTCTCTACCTATTTCACCAGCAGCATACCAACTTCTTGTTAACCGATAATCAGCTACTAATTCTAAACCAGTATAGCTTTTGTCAATAAAACCTAAACCAGGTTTACTTAAATCTAAACCTACACGTAAACCATAACCGGTTTTATATACAATGGTATCTTTTTTTGCGGGCTTTTTTTTAGAAAATCCATTTTGAGATACTCCATTAACAAAACAAAAAAAGAGAAGTAAATTAATGAAAGATGTTAACGTGCGCATTGTCTTGTGTTTTTATAGATTCAACTTGGTCTACAGATAATCGATCTATCCATCCAGTTTTTTCAAATGAAACATTATTAAAGATGACTCTAAATCCACACGATCTAGAAACGAAATCATCTTCAGTATCATATTTTATGGTTAAAGTAGCTATTTCATTATCAGCTAAAGTGCCAATTTCAGTTTCATTTCTTTTCAATATATATACAGTTTCTTTTGCATTTGTATTTAAAGGAATTGAAATACTGTTTGCAGAACGATTCATAAATAAGCTATCTGTTTTTCCTTGTGCTATAACTGAAAAGTGGGTGACATTTTTCAGTTCATCTACATTACTTTTATCATAAAACTCTAATACAAGATTTGGTGTAATAGGATTAAGAGTACAAAAATCATCTTTATCACAACTCGTTATGATTGATAACAGGATTAAAATTGTTATAAAACTTTTTTTCATTATTTAATTTAAAACAATACGCTTCAAAAGTAAGCATAATTGCGAATAGTTAATGGTTAAAATATACCTAATACTAGGGATGCTTAAACGTTTTAATAATTTATTTATTTACAAAAGGGAAATATAAAAACTTTAAACATGAAAAAAAATATACTTTTTTTATTTATGCTGGTAAGCATGTTAACAATTAATGCGGTTGAAAATGATATTAAAAATTCTAAAAAATCTTTTCTAGGAAAGAAAAAAGTAGAGTTGGGGGTTTCAGAAAGTGATGCAGAAATTTTTATAAATGGAAAGTTAGTAGGTAAAGGAACAACAATTGTTACTGTACCTAAAGGTGATTGTGTAACGGTTATTGTTAAAAAAGTAGGGTATTTAACAGATCGAATTGAGTTTTGTAATAAAAAAAATATGACAAAGCCTCCAAAATCATATTATGTTGAAATGAAGAGAGATGATGCGTATGATGCTTCGGTACAAACTGATATTGCAAACATTGACATAGAATTGAAATGTGAGCGGTTAAGTAAGGACAAGGCATGGAAATTAATTAATCAAATTGTTTTAACCTATATAGATGTTATAGAGATGACAGATAAAGAAACAGGATATTTAAGAACAGCTTGGTCTTTAAAATCGTTTATTCAAAATACGGTAAGAACCAGAATGATTGTAAAGGAATCTTCTTCAGATCCTTTAATTTTTAAAGTAAAATTAATATCTGAATCTTCAGGGTTGCCACTTACAAGTGTAAAGAGTGATGAACTATATAAGGAATGGGATCGAGTTTTACGATCGTATTCAGATGTAATAAGTGAATTTCAAGCAAGAGTTAAATAAGGGAAATATTTGCTGAATTAAAAAAAATAGTAAAAGAAAAGAGCTCCTTGCAAGGAGCTCTTTTTCTTTTACTATTTTTCAAATAACACGACTGTTTCTATATGTGCTGTATGTGGAAATTGATCTACTAAACTTATTTTTTTAATGGTGTAGCCAGCTTCATTTAAGAGCTCTGTATCTCTAGCTTGTGTAGCAGGATTACAAGACACATATACCATTCTATCGGCATTTAAATGAATTATTTTTTTAAGGGTTTTTGGAGCTATTCCTGCTCGGGCAGGATCTAAAATAATCGTTCTAATTTTATTTTTGTATTCAGCATGTTCAGTCAAAAATTTACCGACATCAGCAGCATAAAACTCTAAACCTTCAATTGCATTTCGTTTGGCATTT
>CALISK010000329.1 GCA_938041625.1 uncultured Tenacibaculum sp.
TTTGTTTTTAAGCATAAAGAAACAAAAGAAAAAGTTGCTTTTAATTTAACACAAGGTGATTTATTAGTAATGAAAGGACTTACACAAGAATTTTGGTTGCATAGTGTACCTGCTACTAAAAAAATACAAACACCAAGAATCAATTTAACTTTTAGAACCGTATAAAACTACAGTAAATGATATTTTAATTACTTGTAGAGGCTTTAAGTTTTATAATACCTATTTTATTAAGAATTCGCATAATAACATAAGTAAGATCTATTTCATACCAATGTATTCCTCCAAAATTAGCTCTAGAACTGTATTTATGATGATTGTTATGATATCCTTCACCCATCATTAAAAAATCAAACCTGAATAAATTTTTAGAAGTATCAGTTGTTTTAAAATTGACATACCCATAAATATGTGCAAACCAATTAATAATTACTCCATGAATAGGAGCCATTAAAAATAAAACGGGTAATAGTAACCATTGCCACCATGCAGAAACAAAAACAACAAATAAAAGAATATAAACAATTCCCCACGCTACTCTTGAAAAACGAGAACTAGCAAAGCGATCGAAACTTTTCCACTGAGGAACATTTTTCATAAATTTTTGATCTATTGCAATACGATCGTTATTAATATCTTGATAAATATTTTTTGTTTTCCACATCATAGAAAACATATTACCATCATATTTAGGTGAATGAGGATCTTTTTCAGTATCGGTGTAAGCATGGTGCATACGATGCATGATTCCATATCCATAAGCACTTAAATAACTAGGCCCTTGAAATAACCATGTTAAAAAGAAAGTGATTTTTTCTGTTCTTTTAGACATGGTAAATACTTGATGAGCTGCATATCTATGAAGAAAGAAAGATTGAAAAAATAAACCAGAATACCATAAAATAAATACCAAAAGAAGTATTGCCATAAAAACTCTTATTTTTTGCAAAATTACTTCTAGAAAACAAATACGACAATGAATCTATGTTAACTAATTTCTTTACGAATTCGGCTTAAACCTTGAGGAGTAACTCCTATATAGGAACTAATATATTTTAGCGGAATTTCTTTAATTACTTCAGGATGATCTTTAAAAAGGTTTAAATAACGTTCTTTAGCGGTAAATTGTAATAAAGTTTGTTCTCTTTTAGATTTTATTAAGAAAAGTCGTTCAGCTGTTAATCGTCCGATTAAATTTCCTATTTGTGTTGTTTTATATACCTCTTGTAAATCTTCATAACTAATACTTAGTATTAGAGATTCTGTAAGAGTTTCTAATTCATATAAAGAAGGTTTTCGCGTTAAAAAAGAATCATAAGCACTTATAAATTGTTCTTTAAAAGAAAAACCAAATGTAATTTCTTTAGCAGGATCTATATTTGGTATATAAAAACGAACTAACCCTGAAATAATGAAAGAAATATAATTTTCTACTTTTCCTATTTTTAAAAAAGTTGTTTTTTTAGGTATAACATGTTTACTAAGTTTAGAAGAAAAAAAAAGCCAATCACTATCTGAAACAATAGCAAATTGCTCTAAATGTTTTCTTACTACTTCTAAAGTTTTTTCGGGGTCTGTATTCATAATAATGCAAGATACTTAATTAATAAAGTTTCAAATGTTTTTGTTACATATAGTTTTTAATTAAAGTAATAATACAGTTCAATAAGCTTTAACGACGATTCAAAATAAAGCCTCTTTATTTTTTCTTTAAAGGTTTCATCTTTGGCCTATACTAATTCATTTAATTACAAATTTTAAATATGACTCCAACAACAATTTTTTCAATAGCAGGTATGATTGCAATGCCTATGTGGATTTTAATGATCTTATTTCCTAAATGGAAAGTAACTCGGTTTTTAATAGATTATAAGGTAGTTCCACTAATAATATCTTTGATTTATGCAGTCTATATTCTTAAGGCTTTACAAATAGGAGGGATGATGGATTTTGGAAGTTTAAAATCGGTAATGAAATTATTCACTGAAGAAAATGCAGCTTTGGCTGGTTGGGTACATTATCTCGCTTTCGATCTTTTGATAGGTATGTGGATGATAAACCAAAATGAAAAACTAAAAATTCATCAGTTAATAATGGCTCCTTGTTTATTGGCTACATTTATGTTTGGCCCTGTAGGTTTCTTTCTTTTCATGATTATTAAAACGATTAAACAAAAGTAATTATGAACTATTTAAAACAGGTATTTAATACTGTAAGAGCTGAAAGTCCAATACTTTATAAAATTGTGATAATTCATTTTGTAACTGTACTTTTTTGTATAGGAGGTTTACTTATAGATGATAGAACTCTAATGGGAGTTAATACGTGGGTAAAACCATTAAAGTTTTTAATATCTATAGGTGTTTATTTATTAACATTAGGATATCTTATAACCTTATACCCTTATTCTAAAAGAAAGAAAAATGTTATTAGAAATATAGTCTCTTTTACAATGCTTATAGAAATGGGGATTATTTTTTATCAAGGGTCAAGAGGTGTTCAATCACATTATAATAATTCTAGTTTATTCGATGGCTTATTATTTGCTGGAATGGGAATTATAGTGGCAATTAATGTTCTAATTATGTTGTTGTTTATTATAGATACGATTCGATTAAAATTAAAAACGACCAAGTCAATTCAATGGGGAATTTTATTAGGTTGGGTAATTGTAGTTTTTGGTAGTTGGATAGGAGGACAGATGATTAACCAATTATCTCATAATGTAGGTTTAGTAGATGGAGGAGCTGGATTACCATTGGTTAACTGGAGTACTGTTGGAGGAGACTTAAGAGTAGCGCATTTTTTTGGGTTGCATAGCATACAAATAATCCCGTTATTCGCATTATGGCTATCTAAAAAATGGAAAACTACTAATAGAAATCAAATTATTACTGTTACTGTTTTTGGAGTTATTTATGCTTCATGGATTGGGTTTATATTCTATCAAGCAAAACAAGGTATACCATTAATAAGACTATAAAAGATGCAGTTATTCAATAAAAAAAAGCGTGTACAATATTTAGGGTTTAATGATTTTTGGTTTTCTTTCATTGGTATCTTGGTTATAAGCTCTATTACTAGTTTTATGTTTAATGATATGTCAACTAGTAATCCGTTAATAGTATTACTTATAAGATGGGGTTCTTGTTTCTTTTTTACGGTTTTCGATTGGTTAATTATAAGAGGTGTTTTAATTTTTTTACGAAGAAAGTACCCTGATTTTAAAAATGATTTTAAACGTATTATTTATCTTTTCATTGCAGTTATTATCACAACCTTAACTGTTGATTTCTTTGGAGGGAAATTTTTAACAATTTTTTTTAAACTTTTCGATATAAATTCAACGTATTCAATGAATTTGAAAATTATTGTACCAATAATGATAATCATTGTTATGGATATGGCAATTTATGAAGCTATTTATTATTATATACGATTAAAAAAGTCAATAAGAGAAGAAGAACAGACAAAGCAAGTAATGATACAAGCGCAGTTAGATACTTTAAGAAATCAAGCGCAACCACATTTTTTATTCAATAGTTTAAATACATTACGAGATATTATTGATCAAGATTCTAAAGAGGATGCAAAAGACTTTGTTGATAATTTGTCTGATGTGTATCGTTTTATTTTGGAGTCTGGAAGTGCAAATTTAATTTCTCTTCAAAAAGAATTAAAATTTGCGAAAGCATATATTAATATTCAATTAGAAAGGTTTGGTGATAACCTGAAAGTAGAATGGAACATTCCAGAAGCTAAATTAGCTGCTATGGTAGTACCTATGAGTTTACAACTTTTAATAGAGAATGCAATAAAACATAATATTGTTTCTAGAGCTAAACCTTTAATTATAAATATAGAAATCGATGAAAATTATTTAGTTATAAGAAATAAAATTCAAGCGAAATCAACAAAGATACCATCCACAAAAATAGGGTTAAAGAATATAGAAAAACGATATACATTAATTTCTAGTAAATTACCTATTATTAAAAATGATGGAAGTCAATTTATGGTTTCTTTACCTTTATTAAAATTATCAGATCAAAAGAAAAAATATGCAAATACTAATAATTGAAGATGAACCACGTGCAGCAAATCAATTACAAAATTTATTAAATAAAAGTACTTTTGATTTTCAATTACTAGATGTTATCGATACAGTTGAAGATTCGGTATTATGGTTTAAAAAAAATACCACACCAGATTTAGTTTTTATGGATATCCAATTGGCAGATGGATTAAGTTTTGAGATTTTTCAGAAAATAGAAGTGGCTACACCTATTATTTTTACTACCGCTTTTGATCAATATGCAATTCAAGCATTTAAAGTGAATAGTATCGATTATTTACTAAAACCTATTCAACAAAATGAATTAAATATTGCATTAGATAAGTTTGTGAAATCGAATAAATCAAACACCATAGAACCTCTAATTCTAAAAGAGCTTCTTGCGAGTATGCAAACCCCTCAAAAACGATCTGGTATATTAGTTAAAGATGGAAGTGGTTTTGTTCAAATTAGAATTTCAGAGTTATTATATATGTATTCTGAAGACAGCATTACTTTTGGGGTAACACATAATAAACGATACATTATAGATGAAACTATGGATCAATTATTTAATTCATTAGATAATTCGAAATTTTATAGAATTAATAGAGGACAAATTGTTTCTAAAATATCAATTCAAAGAATAGAGCCTTATTTTAATCATAGAGTAAAGTTATCTGTTTTAAATTCAAGAGATCAAGAATTTATTGTAAGCAGACCAAAGACCAGTGA
>CALISK010000330.1 GCA_938041625.1 uncultured Tenacibaculum sp.
TTTAAAAAATTAAACGAAGAACCTCCATCATAGATAATTGTACTTAACTTTTCTCTTAAGCCATCCCATATTCCATTACGGATTGTAAATTTCTTTTTCTCTCTTATTTTATCACTAAAAACTACAAGATGTACTGTTCCGTTTTGTATTTCTTTTAAATAAGTATCTAACAACGAAATTTCTGAAGCTATCTTTTTATTTTTTTGAGATAAAGAAGCATCCCAAAAAATAGTTATCTCTTTATCTAAAGAAGTTTTTATTCCTTTTAAATCTAATTTTTTAGAAACATAAAAATAATTACGATTCGCTATTATTTTTTCTTTATTCGTATTTAATGGAATTTTAATTAATACAGGCTGTGTTACTTTTTCTTTTTTTCTATTTGCATACGCATAATAAGTTCCTTTTTTTGAATTGTATTTAAAACTAGAAACCATTCCTTTTTTAACAATAGGTTTATTTTTCTGATTCAGAATTTTTATAGCCAATGAAAATTCTTCTAATTTGTTTTTAAAATTTAAAGGTACATTGTAGTAATAAGAGTCTTCATTCAATACTAGTTTTTGCTGAATTCCTATAACTATTCTTTTATAACCTTTTGCAGGAATAGGATAAATTCTTGCTTTATAATTATTCCCTTTTGTTTTTTCTAACAATGCGGGGTCTATTCTTCTTCTTACAGTGCTTTCAAAAGCAACTCTTGCTTTTTCCTTTTCTACAACAACAGCTTCTCTAAGATTTCCATTAATATCTAATGCAAACCGATTTACAGATTGATTTTCTGCTAGTGGAAAAATTAATTCTCCCTCTAAAACTCTATTATTCGGGTTATAAAAATGCATATCATAGGTAGTAAATGCAATATCACCTATAATAGAAGTTTCTATTTTTATTTTCTGTACAGAAATTTCCTCTTTTCCTATTTTTATTTTAGGAATTTCTTGTGATGAAATTTTAAATACTGTTACTAAAAGTATTGTAAAAAAAAGTACTTTTTTCATATCATTTATTTTGTATAAAACTACTATTAAAATACATGAACACAAATAACCATTTAGAGAACTGATATGCACAATGAGTGAAACAGTAAAACGATTGAGTGAAATGACTTTGTTTTAATATAATTACTCTTAAAATTTAACTTTCCCTATTTCTAAAATTTCCTTTGCATCTTTTAATCGAACTAATTGCGTGCTTTTAATCTCATTTTTCTTTCCATAGTTTTTAAAAACAGTTACTTTTAAAAAAGTAGGTCCAGATATTTTTTGTTGACTATTTGAGTAATATTTAATTTTAATATCATAATCTCCTTTTATTGCTTTTTTAAGAATAAATTGTTCTGGTCCAAAACCTCTGGTCATATCATTAGACATTAATCCGCCAATCTTTGTCTTTTTATGACTGTAATAACATTTTTCTCCTGAAGGATCTATCACCCATAAATCGATATCAGTATCATTATGGTTCCAATCTATTAAAACACGAATATCTGTTGCCATTTTTTTTATAAATTCTTCATCTATGTGAGAGACAACAAGATGTTCTTTATATAAAGAAATCATTCTATTTAATTCGCTTAATGCAATCATTTCTATTCCTGAAAATCGCCTGTTTTGGTCTTTCTCTAACAATTCTCCATTTACTATTTGATATAATAAATCAACAGATTTTTGATACGCTCCTGTATGTTCATAAGCCAATGCTAAATCTCTATATGATTGAATGTCTTCTGGTCTTAATTTTAAAATTTCTTTAAACATATACACTGCATACTCATGTAATTCATATTCTTCAAATTTATATGCCAATGCTTTTAACAATTCATAATTTTCTAAATCTATCTCAGCTACATTTGTTAATACTTGAATGGCTATCTTTTTTTCTTTTCTATTTCTAAAAAAATCGGCAGCATCAATATAGAAAGAAGGTGAAGTACCATAAGTTTCCCTTAATTTAAGATATGCTTTATATGCTTCTTTTATATCTTCTATTTTATTTAAAACTTCTAAGTAAGGTGTTTTAGGATTCCATCCTTTTAGCTCTATTTTTTCTTTAACTAACTCTTCTAAATTTTCAATTGCTTCATCATTTTTTTCATGTCCTTTTTTGGTAGTGATTATTACAGCTCCGAAAGCTGCTTTTACACCAAATACAGCAGTACTTTGTGCTGCTTCTAGCATATATGATGAATGTATTTCATTTGGTTTCAATTTTGGATTTTTAGAAACTGGTTTTCCATCTACCACATATAACGGTTCTGAACTTGAAAAGGTGGAAGGATTAGCTCTAGGATTCATTTGACTCCCTTCTAAACTTTGCTCTATTGATCTTGGTGAGCTTTTTTCTATTGATTCTGAACGTACGCTAGCCATTGCTGCTGTAAACTCTCTTCTTCTAATAGGTAAATAACCTGTTACCACTACCTCATCAAAAGTAAATGCCCCTTCTTCCATCAATACATTAATTCCATTTGAATTTATTATGACTACTTCAACATCTTTCATCCCTATTAAACTATACACTAATACTCCTTCTTTTTCAACCTTAATAGTATAGTTACCATTGAAATCTGTTGCTGTACTTTTATTACTTCCTTTTATTGAAACTGACACTCCAGGAAGAACTCCTATAGCATCACTTACAACACCTGAAACATTGAACCCTCCATCAGTTGCAGTAATATTTTTTACTATTTCTGTCACTTTTCCTCCTAAGTTATTTTTCTCTCTAATTTTGGCTAGCTCTTCTGCTATTTTTTCTGATCTCTTTCTAATCAACTCCTCTTCTATTGCTTTTTTCTTTGCTGCTATCGCTTCTTTTATTTCAATTTCTATTTTCTTTTTCTTAGCTAATTCATTCGCTACTCTTCTTCTCTCTGCTGCTTCTTTTTCTTTTTGTATTGCTACTTCTAATATTTTAGCATGATCGGCTTCATACCATTCAAAAAAATGATGGTACTTATTAAATAAATCTTCTTGTAAACTTGCTAACCATTCTTTCTTATTGTCTCTTTTTTTAGCTAATAAACGATCATACTCCTTTTTTAATTCTTTAGGAGGTTCTATTTTGTGAGTTACATAATCTTCTACTCTGTCTAAAATTAATAGAGATGTAAACGGACTTATTATTCCGTACTTTTTACTTATTTTTATTATTTCTTGCTCATTCTTTTCTTTCTCTAATACCAATTCATTTAACTTATATTGTGCCCATATTTTTGGAATTAAAAAGTGTTTTCGCGTTCTCTTTTTAGGTGTAAATGAAATTGTTTTTATGGTATCTTTTCCATAGCCTAAATACACTTTAATTTTTTCATTAAAAAAACTTCCTTTTCCCGTTAATGAAAAATATTCTGAAACAATACTTCCCTTTACTGGATATACTTCTAGTTTCTCCTTTGATAAATTGGTTCCTAAAAACTGAAGTTGTGGTTTAAAAAAGTTTTCAAAACTCTTTTTTACTGAATTCTGAAGTAAGTTTACATACATACCTCCAGAAGTATCAGATATATGTTTTAATAATAAATGATTCGCAGATTGAACGCTGTTTATTACGTGTGTTCTCTTTGAAAAAGAGATCCTTTTATTACTTAAAGTATTTAAACCATCTGTAAATAATAGATTTACCTTTGTGTTATCTGTATATTCTTTTAAACAATATATAGAAGAAGCTCCGTCATATATTGTGTTTTCAAGGGCCCTTTTTAAATCGAGCCAATTCCCCTGTTTTATGTCAAACTTTTTTTTGCTTCTAATTTCTGTACTAAATGTTACTAAATGTACTTTACAGTTTTTAACTTTTTTAAAATAGGTCTCTAATAATAATAATTCGGAAGCTATATTCTTATTTTTTTGTGATAAGGAAGCATCCCAAAAAACAGTAACATCATTCTCTAAAGCTTTCTTTTTACTTTCGAAATTCAACTGTTTTGTAAAGTAAAAATAATTATTGCTCGTTATTATTTTCTCTTTGTTTGTATTTAGAGGTATTTTAATTAAAATTGGTTTAGATACTCTTTTGTCTTTCTTATTAATTTTCGCGTAATACAAATTCTCATTTGCATTATAACTAAATTGTTGTTTCATTCCTTTTTTAAAAACAGGTTTGTTTTTTTGATTTAAGACTGTTATAGAAAAAGAAAATGCTTCTAATTTATCTTTAAAATTAAGCGGTAATTTATAGTAATAAGAATTTTTATTAACTAGCAATTTTTGTTTAAAAGCCACTACAACTCTCTTATACCCTTTTGCAGGTATTGGGTAAATTCTTGCTTTATAATTATTTCCATTAGTTTGCTCTAATAATGCAGGATCTATTCTCCTTCTTACGGTACTTTCAAAAGCAACTCTTGCTTTTTCTTTTTCTACCACAACGGCCTCTCTTAAAAAACCATTAATATCTAATGCAAAACGAGTTACAGATTGATTTTCTCCTAAAGGGAAAGAAAGTTCTCCTTCTAAAACACGATTATTCGAGTTGTAAAACTCCATATCGTAAGTAGTTAATGCAATATCACCTACAATAGAGGTGTTAATTTTTATTTTTTGAACAGAAATTTCTTCTTCTCCTACTTTTATTTTTGGTATTTCTTGCCCAGAAATTTCACCAATTAATAGTAATAATAGTATTGTAACAACTATTTTTTTCATGTCCTCTTATTTTGTTATAAAACTACTCTTAAAATATATTAACAGAAAGAATAAATTAGAGAACCTATCTATATAAATGAGTAAAACAGTAAAACGATTGAGGGAAGCAGCATTTCTTAATTCAAAATAAACAATAATGAATTCAAAGTTTCATTAAAAAAAGAAGCCTAAAAATACTTTATCTTCTTTTTTTTCATAGTTTTATAAAAAATCAAAAAAATAAGGTATGATATTTTACGGAACTAAAGGTGCTCATTTAAAAAGTGAAAAAGTAAGTGGTATTAAATGTCCAAATTGTGGAGAACATACTTCACATACAGTAAGTATTTTTGGTCGATATTTTTATATCTATTGGATTCCTATTTTCCCATTAACTAAGAAAGGGGTTTCTGAATGTGACAATTGTAAAGCTACATTTGAGCCTAAAGAAATGAGTGAACAACTTCGTCTGAAATACAATAACGTAAAAAGTGACACAAAAACTCCTTTAACGTATTGGATTGGTTCTTTTATTATACTAAGTATTATTGCTTTTACTTTTTATTCTGTTGCTCAGCATGATAAAAATGTGGTTGAATATATTTCAAATCCTAAAAAAGGAGATATTGTTGAATATAAACCAACTGAGTATTATTCGACTCAAAAAGTGATAAAAGTTACTACTGATTCTGTCTTTTTATCTTTAAATAATTATGAAATAGAAAGTAAAGGGTATATAAATAAAATAGATAAAGTTGAAAACTACTCAAATGAATTTTATGGTGTTACCAAAGAACAATATCAAAAAATGTTTGATGAAAAGTTATTTATAGATGTAAATAGATAAACCTATACTAATCTTAATATATCAAATCCAATGCAAAAACATTGGATTTTTTTATACCCATAATTCTTCTAAAACTAACTACAAAAAACACTCGTAAATTTTAATAGTTCTTTATTTCATTTAAACATTTTGTACACCTTTTTTAATTTTTATTTTTTTTGGTGTACAACTTTGTACACTTTTTTTTCGTTTATTTAAAAAAGTGTACAAAACAGACGCATACTTTGTTGTACACTTTTTTTTTGACTTAGAAATAAAGTGTACAAAACAAATGCATACTCTGTTGTACACTTTTTTTTTGACTTAGAAATAAAGTGTACAAAAACACATTAAACAATTACTAAATTTCATTTATTTTTAAGTATTGTTATGTTATAATTCAATTTTTAAAAAAATCAATAATTTTAATCTTTTTTAAAGGTTGTAAGCAAAATTATAATCTAAAAATGGTCGGCATTAAAAATTACAATACTTAATATTTGTTGTTTTTCACAATGTTTATTCCAATTTTAGTATTATATATGAATTAAATTAGTTACTGTAAAAGTTAAGTTATATATATTCGTATTGTAAAATATTGTAATACTATTTAGAATTAACCCCCGAAACAAAATCAATTATGTTATATATTTCTTTCTATAAGATAACGCTTCCTAATTTTATTTCTATTAATTCTTTGTATTCACGTATTTTTTAATCAGTTAATAAGAAAAATTAAATTATAATTACTGCCTTATGTTTACTCTAGTATTAATTTTAAACAGAGTAATTATGAAAAAAGTAACATTAATTTTAGGTGTATTATTTGGCTTTATATTTTTAACTGTTTGTACAGATCAATCAACAGAATTTGAAGAAAGAATAGAATTAGAAAATGAACAATTTGTTGATAAAGGTGGCTCGATTAACCTTAATCCCCTACGCTACGGTATAGTTTAGTTCTACTGCTAGTTTTCAACTAGTAGCAGGTAAGAGTAAGCAACAACACTAATTAGATACATTTAACCATAATACTATAGTTTTAAGTTTAGCTAAAAAAGTTAGTTCATTTGAGTGTACCACTAGTTTTGAAAACTAGCGGAATACGAGGGTACACCCTTGTACACTTCTAAAAAAGTTTTATTTGAAAAGTGTACAAAAACTTTAATAAAAATAAAGACACATTATCAGTAGTCTGTTTTTTTTAAAACATTAAAATAATATAACAAAGTGATAGTATTGTATAAAACTTTTATGTTGAAAACATTGTGCCTCTATTATTATTTTATAAATTTAAACTCGAAAAAAAGATGAAGAAATAAGTAACTTAACCTCCTATTCCTTTTTATTTTTTAAAAAAATAAAATATAAACAATATAAAAGGTACACTTTATACCATTATTTGGTTGTCTAAATGTAATAGTACATTTATATAGTTGTTGTAGTGCATTTGAAAAAACCGATAAGATAATAATGAACATTGTAGAAACCGAAGCAAATCAATTTTCCAAAAGACTTTTTAAAGACGGAAAAACCAATACTCTGGAGAATCTAAAATCTAAGATTACAATGAAACTATATGATTTTAATCGTGATAGAGACAAGTTAGACTTTCTGAAAATTCTAAGAGTAAATAGTATTACTGATAAGGAAAAGCATATGAAAACTTGCAGTGGCTGTGGATATGACAAAGAAATTGACATTGGGATTTTTGCGATTGACCAAGAAATAGATGATATAAACCGATTTTATACATATGAGCCAAAGCCTGAGGACGAATTCAGTGTACAAGAAGAATCGGAATTACATAACAAATTGAATATCATTCTCGAAAAAATCGAACAACAAGGTTTCGGACAACAAATAATTTTTGATGAAATAGAGGATTTAAAAAACCACTTTAATCTTGGTAAGAAAAATTGGTTTCAACTCTTAAAAGGTAAAGTTGTCGATTTAACAATTAAAAAAGTCTTGAATAAAACCATTGTTCAAGAAATATATAATACTTTGAGTGAAGGATTTGAGCAAGTGGTTAAATTATTAGAATAATCAATGTCTTTAGAACAAGAAATAAAAAATCAATATTCAAAAATTTTTAGTACAGAATTCAAAGATTGGATTCCATTTAAACAAATGGCTGACTATTATTTAAAGACATCAGCACATTTACTAACCGACGATATAGATAGTCCAAAACCACTAAAATTGTGGTTGAGAAATGTTCAGAAAAGACTTTCAATCGGAATAGCTACGGAACTAATATTAAAGGCTATTTACCTTAAAAATGGATATAATATAAATAAACCGAATAATGGAATTAAAATAGATTTTCCAACTAAAATTAAAAGTTTAACGAGACAGGAACTTAACCCTTCAGATACTTATGGCTTGAATATATTAATTCAGCATCTTTCTAAAATTATTGATTTAGACCAAAATTCTGAAAACATAATGGAAGGATTAAAAATCTCAAAGGTTTTCAGAAATAAGGAAGGTCACGTTGCTGTACATTGGCATAATTTTGAACGAAAAGATTATGACCGAATTGAATTTTCATTAACCGAACTTTATAGATTAGGTTTTAATGAAAAATTAGATTTTAAAATTTCTATAGCAAAAAACGAAGTTGGAAAATTTGAAATTAAGTGAGAAAACGCACTACAACAAGATGTATATAAAAAATAACGCAAGTTATTACTAACACAATGGTTTGGGCATTTTTTAAAAGTCGCCTATTTTTAAAATTTGACGATTTCCAAAAATAAAATAAATAGTAAATTTTAAAAATTCGGCTCTGTGTTAATCCGAAAAATTAGTGTCTTTTTGCACGCTACATTTCATACACTAGACCGTTAGCTGTAAGCTGAAAATCAAAGCAGAAATTTGAAAATTAAAGGATATAATACAGAAATTTCACCGACAGAATTTGAGAAATTAGTCAGAGACTATTTCCTTGAAATAAGTGGAACTTTGAAAAATTTTAAAGCGATACATAATGTTAAACTTAAATCTTTTGACGGAGATTATCAAATTGATGTTTTTGCGAAATTTGAAGCTTTAAAGACTGAAATAAAAATTCTTGTTGAATGCAAAAAACATAAAAACAAAATAAAGAGAGAAACAGTTCAAATACTATTTGACAAGCTAAGAGCTACAGGTTCTCATAAGGGAATTTTATTTTCGACAAGTGGTTTTCAAAGTGGAGCTGAAAAGTTTGCTAGAAAACACGGAATTGCTCTTATTACTGTAATTGAAGGAAAATTAACTATTCACGTGAAAAGTGCTGAAAAAACTGAAATTAGTGAAGAACATTTAAAGTTTTTTGACATACCAAAATACGTGGGAGAATATAATTATTCAGAAACTGGAATTTGTTATTTACAAAAAGGGTATTTGGAAACATTACAAGATTTTATATATGAAAAATAAAGTCGAGTAGGTAAAGGGGAATCTCCCCGCTACGTTATAGTTTAGTGCTACTGCTAGTTTTCAACTAGTAGCGGGTAAGAGTAAGCAACAACACTAATTAGATACATTTAACCATAATACTATAGTTTTAAGTTTAGCTAAAAAACCACCACTAGTTTTAAAAACTAGCGGGAGCGAGGGAAAAGCTATAAGTATTAAAATTAATGTAGAAAAATAATAGAAACTTTTAATGATACAAATTATGTATTAATAATATCACAGGTTGTTACACTTATATTAATTGTTGT
>CALISK010000331.1 GCA_938041625.1 uncultured Tenacibaculum sp.
ATTCGATAATCATCTTCCATAGCAGCCGAATTAATATAGGCTTGATTCACTTTTATAATCGTATCCCTAACTGTAATCACTTTTTCTAAAACAGCTGTATAATCTTGAATTTCTTGTTTGGTGTGGTTTCCTTTTAAAGTAACCTCTGCGGTATTATTTTCTACTTTGTCAACTAAAGCGTATACGTCTTCAAAATACTTACTACTCAATTGATGTAAAACTGGATTAGAAGTCAATGCATTTTCAATTAAACTTAACTTAAATAAATGTGCAGTATCACCAATAATATCTCCCAAATTATAAATATCTGCTCTGTTGGCTAACATATCTGGAATTTGAAAACGATCTCCACTTTCAGTATATGGATTTCCTGCCATAATTACACAGAATTTCTTTCCGCGTAAATCATAGGTTTTTGATTTTCCATTATAAACTCCTTCAATTTTTCGAGTACCATCGGAAAGAGAAATGAATTTTTGTAAAAACTCAGGATTACAGTGTTGAATGTCATCTAAATATAACATGACATTATCACCCATTTCAAAAGCTAAATTCAGTTTCTTTAACTCTTCTCTAGAGGCAGAGTTATTTGCTGCCATTGGATCTACAGAAGTAACTTCATGACCGATTGCCGGCCCGTTAATTTTCATAAACACCAAACCTAAACGATTCGAGATGTATTCCATTAAGGTTGTTTTACCGTACCCTGGAGGAGAAATTAATAATAACATTCCCATTCTGTCGGTACGTTTATTATCTCCAACAGTTCCTAGCTGTTTTGCTAAATTATCTCCAATTAAAGGGAAATAAACTTGATCTATCAATTTATTTCTTACAAAAGAAGACAATACTCTAGGTTTAAATTCTTCTAATTTTAAATCATCTTTAAGCTCTTCTGTAACTTGCTGCTTCGTTTCTTTATAGGTAATGAAATTAGGAACTTCTACGGTACTAAATTGTGTTAGTTTTTCTATAAAATCATGATAGTTAAACTCATACATTCCTTCTGTAATAAAAGCATGTGTCCCTTTTAAATTTTTAATAGTTTCAATAGGATGTACAGCCTTTATTTTTGAAGTAGATTCATGTTCAAACAACAAAGTACATACAATTTCATCTTCATAAGATGTATAAAAACCTTCTTTACTAGTTAAAAAAGAAGAAACCCATTGTTTTACTAAATGAATTTTATCGATATAACTTTCAACTTTTTCAATTCCTTTTCTAAACTTATGTAAAGCATCTTGTTTTTTTAATGCTTTTATAAATTCTTCTTTTAAACTAAAAGCATCAGCGCTTATTTGAAAGGTATTGTTTTGTTGTAATTCTTTAAATAAATAATTTGCTATTGAATTCACGTTTTCTTCAGTGAATAAATAAGAATCATTGGCAAAATTTAAAACTGATTTTGTTAAAGTTTCAATAATAAAAGCAAAGGTGTTACTATCTGGAAAAACACTTAAAACTTCTCCAGAAGCTTTTATAGTCGTATTTAAATTGTCTTGTTCTTCTTTGGTTAAAGAATTCCAAAAAAATTGCGCATACCCACGTGTAGTAGGAGCGTAGGTTAATATTCCTAATTCATTGTGTTTATGAACTAATGTATATAAAATAGTACTTGCATCTACATCATGAACTCCTTTAATATATCCTTCAGAATATAAATTACTGCTCTCTTTTTGAACTAATTGTAACAGCTCTTTTTCGGTAAGATTAATTAAGGTTTCGCTAGCGTTATTTTTGAAAATTTTATAGGCTAAATAAGCAGAACGATACACGAGTTTGTTTTCTGAAACTAATTCTTGATTCCAATATTTTTTAGATTGTAAAAGTGTATCGTTATCAATAGTTTCATAAAAATTGGTACCTGTTAAATGGTAATTTAATTCTTCATTTTTATAAACAATTGTTAAATCTAAAATTTGTTTGTTTACACCAAATTTATGTTTCCCAAATTTAATAACATTTTCACCATCTTCGTATAAATCTTGCTTGTCTTTTAACTTACGTAAGGCATCTTCTTTAGCAACTTTTAATTGTGTTTCAATGGCTTCTGCTTTACCAGCATCGTCTAATTCTTTTAATTGATTAATAATGTCTCTAACTTTATTAATCATTAAATCCGCAGCAAAATAACCGTTAATATCTTCAATACTATCGAAAGTTTGTGCTTTTTTAGCAACTCCTTTTAAAATACGTTCAGAAGCAGTTTGTAAAGCAACTGCTTTTTTGTTTCGCTTTTCTACTAAGTTGTTTTTACGGGTGTCAAATGCACTGTGAATTTCTTCACGTTTTTCTATAATTTGAATAATAAATTCTTCAAAATCTGCAAACTTCCCTTCTAATTCTTCTAATTGAATAGCTGTTTTAGTAAGGAATTCATCGCATTTTTCTGGCGTAGTAGCCATATCTATGTAATTGATAATACTTTGATCTATCAACTTTAATTGAGCAATAAAATCAGCTTTCGCTTCTGTACTCCCTAAACTTTTAATCGCATTTTTAATTCCTGCTTTTAATTGATTTAAAGTAGCAAAAATGAGAGATATATTATCAATTATTTTGGTGGATTGAGAAGTGTCTTCAATTTCTAGATTAGAAACAATATCAATTAACATCTCTAAATCACTAGTAATTTGTGCTACTTCTTTTTCTAAAGCTTTTGCATCAATTACTTTTTTTATAGTAGGCAGTTCTTTTTCTTTTTCAGCAACACGTTCATGATAAGGTGCTAATGCTTTATCATTCAATAAAAATTGAACACATCGTTTAGAAATTAAAGTATTTTGTTCTGCAACTTGTGATTCTAAAGCTTCTAAATGTGTTTTTTGAATATATCGAATATCATGTAAGCTAATAACTTCACCACGTAAAGTGCGTAACTGACTTAATAAACCAACAAAATCATCAATAGATTTAAAAGAGGTACTCTTAATTTTATTAAAAAGTTCATCTGACTTTTTATTAATTTCTTTAGTTTCTTTTTCAGCTTGTTTTTTTAATTGAACTACTTTTTCAAATTCGTCAATAGCTGCATTTGCTGCTTCATTAATTTGAAGCACAGGTAAATTTAATTGATGTGTATCTTTTTCAGGTAACCAATAATAGGTGTCATTAATATCTTTAGATATTTTGGCGATGTCATTATAAAGCCCCGTATAATTATCTTCTTTGTTTAAAAGGTTGATTAATTCGTGACATTCTGCCATGGCGCGAACAATATCTTTATTTCCTATTTTATATAATAAGCTATCGGTATGTTGCGATGGCATAAAAGATCCTTTTAAATAAGGAGTTTGCCATATTTGTACCACATGATGTTTGGTTTGCTCGTCTTCTGTACGAAAGTAACATAATTCACCATTTTCAAGTAAAGTAAATCCATTACAGATGATAGGTGTTTTTACTTCTTGTTCTATAATGTTATAAGACATTAAAATGTACAATCCACGTATAGTTGCGTAGAAAATATATAGAAAGTCTTCACCATTAGGTGAGCTTATTTTTTTTTGAAATTTAACTTCTTTTACATCACTTTCAAAAATTTTATGTTCTCCAGTTTGTAGGTAATATCCGTTAGGAAAAATTAATCCGTGACCATCTGGAAGCAATACGGCAGTATCTTTAATACTGGCTACACGTTGTACTTCTTGTAATTTATGATTATATATAAAATATCTAGGATCTTCTTGAAAAGGCTTAATTTCAAGTGTTACTAAATTACCTAAATCACCATAACGAAATTGTCCGTCATCTAAAGTCTGATCTACATGCTCTACAGGTTCATCAAGTATTCCTTTCCCATCATCTGTGTTGTCTTCAATTTTAATGGTTAAATCACCACCAATGGTTTCTACAAAAATCTTATCAAGAATAGATATGTGAGAATGCGTACCATAACGATGCATGTCTCTAGTAACTTCTTGCCATTTAAATTCGTGTTGCTTAGGAAATTGATATTCGTGTTCACTACGATTATCTATATATTGAAGTTTATTGTCTTTTATAAGCCATTTAAAAGTTTTAATGTCACTTACATTTTCACTCAATTGAAAAACCATATGTATATAGTTATCAATAACAGCAAACTTAGAGAAAATGGTATTCCTGTAATATTTATATAGATTGGTGAAATCATCTATAAAAAGAGTATCGTTTAGTAAATCTAACGATTGTAAGTGAAAGTGATTGTCTTTAAATTCATAGATGCTAAAAACATCTGATAATTGAATATCCGTTCGTAAACCGAAATGAACATTATAGCCAAAAATAGAAGTATTTCCTAATGAGATAATATCTCTAGCAATACAGTTATTTTCAGTATTAATTCTATCGTTAGCAATTAATTTGGTTTCTATGCTTCCAAAAACATGTTTTCTAGCGTCATTTAATTTATGTAATCGTTCTTGTAGCTCTTGCTTTTGTTTTTGCAATCTACCTTGAATTATTTCATAAGTACCTCCGTCTAATTGTTGTGTGTTTTGGTTTTCCATATATTTTTTTAGAGAAAAGAAGTAAGATTAAATAAATAAAGTAAGTCTAAGGAATATGATTGATTGTATACACTAATTCCTTTTTGAAATAAACCTCACAAGTTTTTAAACCTGTGAGGTTTTAGTAAGTTATTTATGATAATTTTTTATCAGATAAACCTAGTCCTTTTGCAAGGTTAAAAAGATTACTGAATAAATTTTCTTCATCATTATTATTTGCTTTTTGTTTTAAATCTACTAACAAATTAGCAATTGTTAAATTCTTAATGTCTTCAGATGAAATTCCATATTTAGTAGCGAATTCTTTTACCTTTCCTAATAAATTTCCTTTTACATCATCGCTACCTAAAATAGCATCTTTTACATCCTGAATATTATCACTATGTTTTACTAATCTATCCACTCCTTTGGCTTTAGTAATTTGACCAATAATTTGATCGAAGAACATCGTTTCACCACCAACAATATCAATATTAGCAGCTTTTAAAGCATCTCCAATAACTTGTGCCTGTGCATCCGCAATGTCTTTCTGAACATTAATATGCGCTAAGTCTACTTGTAATTCTTTTTCTAAACGTAGTTTGAACTCTTCATGTTCTTTACCAACCCCGTCTAGTTTTTTCATTGCTTCTGCTTTCTCTTCAATACCAACAGCA
This sequence comes from uncultured Tenacibaculum sp., assembly GCA_938041625.1. Lineage (GTDB taxonomy): Bacteria > Bacteroidota > Bacteroidia > Flavobacteriales > Flavobacteriaceae > Polaribacter. Next base: position 5,150 of record CALISK010000331.1, read on the forward strand.
TCTGCAATAGCTTTCTCTTTAATAACAACAGCTTCAGCTAAACCTTCCTCTTTAAGAGCTTCCGCTTTTGCTAAAATACCAGCGGCTTCCGCTTTTGCTTTCTTCTCTATAATACTAGCTTCAACTATTCCTTGACGTTCGTTAGCATCTGCTTTAGCATGCATAACTTGTGCTTCAGACATACCAATAATAGCTTCTTCTTTAGCGGTAGCTTCGGCTAATGTTTTTCTTGCTTCTGCTTCTTTTAAACTCGCTTCTTTTTGTGCTTGTGCTTCAATATTAATTTCTTCTGCTTTTTGTTTGGCAGCTTCTTTTTGAGCTTCTGCAGATTTTATTGTTTGAATTAAAGCTTCTTCTGCATTTCCTTCTGCAACAGTTATTTTTACTTGTTTGTTACGATCAGCAGTTTTAAAAGCTTCAATATCTTTCATGTTTTCTTGCTCTTCAACCACCCCTTTTTCTAGCATTACGCGATCACGAATAACATCTTGAATGTTTTTCTTTTCTACTTCTAATACTTTTTCTTTTTCAATTTGCGCTAAAGTTACAATTCGTTCACGTTCAGTAGCTTCTAACATTCTGTCTTTTTCTACACGTTCTGTTTCTACCGCTTCTGTACGTTGTTTGTTTTTTGCAGCAACAATAATTTGACGTTGCATATTTTCTTCTGCTACTTGTACTTTTTCTTCTGTAGCAATACGTGCACTTTCAGATTTCAAACGTTCTTCTTCAGCAACCTTTAAAGTTTCAGCATCTTCACGAGATTTAATATTCGCTATTTCTCGCTTTTGTTGTTCTTCTTTTTCTGCTAATTGTTTATCTAACTCTAGAATAGCTTCACGTGCTTCAACATCTTGTTTACGAATAACTTTCTCTTCGTCACGCATAATTAAGTTAGACTTAATGTTTTGTGCAGCAGTTAATTCGGTGATTTTTTTAATTCCTTCTGCATCTAAAATATTATCTGCCTTTAAAAAAGAAATAGGAGTTTGCTCTAAATAGTCAATAGCACAGTCTTCTAAAGTATATCCATTTAAATCTGTACCAATAATATCAACAATTTCATCTCTAAACTCACGTCTAGCTTCGTAAAGCTCTGTAAATTGGAATTTTTTTCCTACCGATTTTAAAGCTTCCGAAAATTTAGCTTCAAAAAGATCTTCTAAAGTAGTGTGATGAGAAGCTCTTTCACAACCAATAGTTTGTGCAACTTTTTTTATAAAATCTACTTCGTTATTTACACGAACAAAGAAGGCAACTTTAATATCGGCACGCATATTATCTTTACATACCAAACCATCATTTCCTAAACGTTCTATTTGAATTTTCTTTACAGAAATATCCATTATTTCTACTCGGTGAAAAACAGGTACTACATACATACCTCTGTCTGTAGCAACTTTAGTTCCTTTAAAACCAGTACGAACCAAGGCTTGACCTTGTGGTACTTTTTTGTAAAACATTGCAATAATTGCAAAGTAAACAATAACGATAAAGAGGATTAGTCCTATTGCTATACTTAAAATTTGAATAATTGAACCTGTCATAGTAATTAATTAGTTTTTAATTGATTTTTATATTTAATAATTGAGTTATTTTATAATATTTAATTCAATCAAAAAGTTAAAAAACTTTTTGATTACTTTATGGTTTTAAATTTTTAAAAGTTTAGATCAACATTTTGTTCTCTGTATTCTTGAACGTAATAAAATGTTTTATCGTCACTTTGTTTTATGATTAAAATTGGTGCCCTAAATTTAATAATTTTTCCTCTTAATGACTTTATATTTATATCAAGAGAATTACCGTCAGCAATAACCTCAGCTCTTCCTAATTTTTCTTTTGAAATATTGGATAAGCATATTCCTTTTCTACCAATTAATTCTGTAGGTTTATCTCCGTCTTGATTTAGATTTTTGAAAAAACTTTTAAAAGGAGTTGTAAAAATTTTGGTTAAAAGAAGAGAGGGGAAAAAACCACCAATCATTAAAAGAAAACCAAAATTATTATTGAAACTATGTGTTAAAGTTGTACCAATTGTAGTGGTCATCCACCAAATGAAAATCCAACAAGTAAAAGTAAACATGAATGGTAAACCAACAAAATTAAAATAGATTAATAATACCTGCCACCATTTTAAAGGTTTTTTTCTTTTACCAACAACATCTTCTTGGTTTACTTCTGTGTTAGCGACATCATGAAAATCAATGTTTCCACCTTCAATACCAGTATCTAAATCGAGATCGATATCTGCGTCTATGTCTACATCGATCTCAATATCTACATCGAGATCAAAGTCTATACCTGAAATCATTGTAATAAGCCAGTACACTACTAGTATAATTACAAGAATTGTAAGTGTAATGTTAACGTTAGAAAATACAATGTCAGTTAATGTCATAGCTAGTTTTTATAATAAGTTATTTTTTCCCTTTTTGCTCCAATTGTTTTTTTAATGCAGCTAAACTATCTTCTGCTGTTTTTTTAGTAGTATTGGTAGCTTCATTTAATTTATCGTCTATACTTTTAGAATTTTTAGCTAAATCACCATAAGCCTCAGCTAAAGCTTCTTCTTGTAAAACTTTATCTTTCATCCTTTCTAACATAGATACTGTACTTGTAGCATCTAATTCAGCCATCTGCTTGTTTAAGTTTTTAGTAGCTTTAGAAACTTTAACACGTGCTTTTAGCGTTTTTAATTCGTTTTCCCATTTATTAATAGTGCTTTTAATTTCTTGAACATTACTATCTAGTTTATTCACAGATTCATTATAACTAGTAGCTTCACTTTTTGCACTTTCAATTTGTAAATTTACTTCTTCTTTTTTTATTAAAGCTTCTTTGGCTAACTCATCAGCTTCTTTACTTTTAATTTCACCATTTTGTGCTTTGGTTAAAATTAACATCGCTTTTTGTTGGTAGTCATCAGCTTTTGCTGTAAACTCATCTACATCGTTTTTTGCACGAATGGCTAATGCTTTTACTTGTGCTAAAGATTCTAGTGATTTTTCTAAATCTAGTTTTAAATCACGTATTCCTTGTTCTGTCATTTTAATAGGATCTTCCATATTGTCTATGGCAGAATTCGCTTCTGCTTGTCCTATTTTAAAAATTCGTTTAAAAATATTCATATCTATTTTTTTAATATTTTGAAAATTGTATAATCTGATCAGAATATTCACTGAGGAGTAAACTTAAAGAGTTTAAACTAGCTTCTATTTCATTGATGTCAAGATTTTCTAATTGTAAAGTGTCTCTAAAAATAACACGTTCTCCTTTTTCATCGAGCACAAAAGCTCCGTGAATAATATCTCTGTTTTTTTGAAGTAATGCTTTATACATTTCTTCATTAGGTTGGTTTGCTTTAAAAATAAATTGTTCCATAATTAAAATAGGATAAGCAACACCAATAATTAAGTTTTTAATTCCAAAATTCTCTTTTTCAATAACAAAAATCCCATCAGCTTCGATTTCTTTACTAATCGTAAAGTTAAGTTCTAATAAAAAATTCTTTGTCTTATTAAAGTGAATATTCATTAGCAATTAGTTTAATAATGTTAGTTAATAGTTGTTTAAAATAATATTACTAGTAGAAATATTACAAGGTGTAAAGTTAATAGAATCATAGCAAAAAATAATTAATAGGTTAGCGCGTTTTTTCTAGAAAAATTAGCAGATTTAATTTGAATTAGCTAATATTGTTAGTGTAAAGATAGAGAAAAAAATCTATATTGCAAATAAAATTAGCAAAACATGTCTTTTTTCGGAAGAAATATTAAAAAAATTAGAGGAGTTAAAGGGTTGAGTCAAAAATCTTTTGCAGAGTTATTTGATTTAAAAAGAGCTACTTTAGGTGCATATGAAGAGGGGAGGAGTGAACCTAAGATAGAAACAATAATTAAGATTGCTAATTATTTTAGCATATCTATTGATAGTATGCTAACGTCAGATTTAACAGTAAATGAATTATTGCGTTTTAAAGAAGATTTAACGATAGAGTCAGATTTAATAAAAGAGAAGATTTTAGTGAAAATTCCGTTTATTTCTGAGTATAATTTAGAGAATTATGCTAAGCACTATAATCATCCAAACTTTATAGAAGACTTACCAATTATAAGTTTACCAGTAGCTACTGAAAAGAAGTATAGAGCAGTTGAAGTTCCTAATTTGGAAATGACTGCTAATGATAAAGGTTTATATCCAAAAGATATTGTAATTGTAGAGAATATTTCTACAGAGGAAAAACAACAATTAGGAAATGGTGAAGTTGTTTTTGCAGTTGTTAAAAATGAATATGTTTTTAGAAAGTTATATTATTTAAATGATAAGGCAGTATTTAAAGCAGAACATAAAAATATTGAAGAAAAAATATATTTAAAAGAAGATATAGAAGAATTGTGGTTGGCTAAATATTCGTTTATAAAAAGACTACCTTATATTGGGGATGAAGTAGAAGATAAATTATTGTTTTTAGAAAAAGAATTATTGAAATTAAAGAATAGGGGATAATTCTTTCAGTTTTCAATGATCGGTTATCAATTATCAATAAATAGCATTTATAATAAACGTTGTTTATAAGTTTTAGAAAGAAAATCAGTTGTAAATTTTAATAGGAAAACAAAAAATAAATTTACTATTTATAATCATTATTAACACCAATACTAAAACCAAATCTATTTTCACTTTCACTTCCTAAACGGTGAATAGCTATTTTATTTAATCCGATTTTACTGAATTCACCAAAGGTTATTTCTTCTTCTTCTAAGAATAGTTTTCCTGTAAATGGCTTTTTTGCAACATATTCACTTACATTATTACTTTGATATACGCTTATTGAAAGTATTTCATTATCGTTTTTTAAACTACAAGAAATTCCAAAATTATCCCAAATTACGTATTGACTACTATTATGAATTCTTCTAGTAGGCTCTCCGAAAATAGTAATTAGTTGTTCTATAGTAGTCGGGAAATTTAAGTTAATATCATTAATAAAAATTTCATTTGTTTTACAAACAATAATGAATTCTTTTTTTTTCTTTTTCTTCAAAAATTTTAGCATAATACTAAGTTCTGGTTTCTATTTTATGGGGGTAAAACTATAAAATATTAGTGATTTTCATACAGGAAAATCCTGTTTTTTTAAATAGTATTATAGATATAATTAATATAAGTCTTAATAAGAGTAAAGTAAATAATAAGTAAACAAATACTTTTGGTTAAATTTGCATTTCTATAAAATTAACAGTTAAAATATAACTAAATGAACATACCTCAAACCAGTTTTCCAAGAGTTGTAATTATAGGTGGAGGTTTTGCAGGATTAGCAGTTGCAAGAGGATTAGAAAATCAAGATTTACAAGTTGTACTTTTAGATAAACATAACTATCATACATTTCAACCATTATTGTATCAAGTGGCTACTGGAGGTTTAGAACCAGATAGTATTGCTTTTCCTTTAAGAAAAAGGTTTAATGATATCGATAATTTTTATTTTAGGTTAGCTAAAGTGTTTCGAATTAATGATGAGGATAATGAAATAGAGACTTCTATAGGTAATTTAACTTATGATTATTTAGTGATAGCTACAGGTTCTACTACAAATTTTTTCGGAAATAAAAATATAGAACGCTTTACTATGGAAATGAAATCCATTCCACAGTCATTAAACATTCGTAGTTTAATTCTTGAAAATTTTGAAGAAGCATTGTTAACTTCAGATTTAGAAGAACGTAAAAAGCTAATGAATTTTGTAATTGTAGGAGGGGGTCCTACTGGAGTAGAATTAGCAGGAGCTTTAGCTGAAATGAAAAAAGGTATTTTACCTAAAGATTATCCTGATTTAGATATTCGTTTAATGAAAGTTAATTTAATACAGAGCTCTAATTGTTTATTAAAAGGAATGAGTGATAAAGCTTCTAAAAAAGCGGAAGACTTTTTAATTAAATTAGGGGTTGATGTTTGGAAAAATCTAAGAGTATTAGATTATAATGGAGATGTTGTAGAAACCAATGGAGAAGATGATTTTAAAGCTGCTACAGTAATATGGGCTGCTGGTGTTAAAGGAGAATCTATTAATGGTTTAAAGCCAGAATGTGTTGTTGAGAGAGCTGCTAGGTATAAGGTAGATGAGTTTAATAAGGTAGTTTCTAGTAAAGCTGTTTATGCAATTGGAGATGTTGCATGTATGAACAATGAAAAATATCCTTACGGACATCCAATGATGGCACAACCAGCAATACAACAAGGGCAACTTTTAGCTAAGAACTTAATAAAGAGTTTAAAAGGTAAAGCAATGAAACCTTTTGTTTATAATGATAAAGGATCAATGGCTACAATTGGAAGAAATAAAGCGGTGGTTGATTTGCCTAAATGGAAATTTCAAGGAGTTTTTGCTTGGTTTGTATGGATGTTTGTACATTTATTTTCTTTAATAGGGTTTAGAAATAAAGCAGTAGTGTTTTTAAATTGGGTATATAGTTATATTAGATTTGATAGAGAAACTCGATTAATTATAAGACCTTATAAAAGGAAAAATAAATATTCATTTGAGAATGATAAATAATAAAAAATCCCAAAAATTAATTTTTT